>CAYSMR010000130.1:0-5689 GCA_964432195.1 uncultured Zetaproteobacteria bacterium
TCGTCGAGGAGCTCGGCATGCAGGCTCCGATTCTGCTCGACGATGCGATGGATCTGCTGACCCGACACGACTGGCCCGGCAATGTGCGCGAGCTGAAAAATGTGATGCGGCGGCTGGCCGTGCTGACGCCCGGCGCGAGCATCACGCTCTCCGATGTGGCGCTGGCGCTCGGCAATATCGAGAATACGCGCCAGCAGGAGGAGACGCTGGGCGAGGCGGTGACCCGCTGCACGCGCAACTATCTGCACCAGCTCGGATATGCCAAGGCGACGAATCTGCATCAGCATGTGCTCGAACAGGTCGAGCCGCCGCTGCTGGTGCTGGCGATGGAGCGCTGTCACGGCAATCAGCTGCGGGTGGCTGAAATGCTCGGCCTGAACCGCAATACCGTGCGCAAGCTGCTGCGCAAATACGATATAGATCCGCAATATTTCCGCTAGTCGGCCCGGCGATGCAGGCAGGATCAGCGCCGGCCGGATAATGATTAAGGTTTCATTCATCTGACAGGCTTACTATGCTGCGGCACCGACAGGAAATGGCATGGAGAGCTTGTTGTCCGAGAATATCCGCGAAATACCGTATAATTATACCTCTTATTCCGATCGCGAGATCGTGATTCGCTTTCTCGGCGAAGCTGCCTGGGATGATCTGAATGTGCTGCGCACCCAGCGCCGCACCGGCCGTTCGGCGCGCATGCTCTTCGAGATTCTCGGCGATCTGTGGATCGTCGAGCGCAATATCTTCCTGCGCAATGATCTGCTCAATAATCCGAAACGGCGGCAGACGATGTATCGCCGCCATTATGACCGCCTGGCCCGCATTGAGGCCGGGGCGAGTGACAATCCGCGCGCCAGCAAGGTGGCCGCCTGCACGAGCCGGCTGCTCGAGGAGTTCTACGCCTGGTTCGAAAAAGAGCCGGCGCGCCGGCGCCGCGCGCGCAAGGCGTTCGCCCGCCATACGCACTCGAACAATGTTCATTTCGACGCCTATACGCTGACCCATCATGCCACCGATGCGACCGACTGGCGTCACCATGCGCCGTTCTGCGTGCTGACGCCCGATTCGGTCGATGAGCTGCCGGGGTTGATTCGCGCCGCCGCCGAGCTCGGGCTGGTCGTGATTCCGCGAGGCGGCGGAACGGGGCTGTGCGGCGGCTCGGTGCCGCTCTCCGACAATGCGGTGATGATCAATGTCGAGAAGCTCGATGCGATCGGGCCGGTCGAGATGCGCGATGTCGGCGAGCAGGGCGAGGTGGCGACGATCACGGCCGGCGCCGGCGCAGTGACCGGCAAGGTGATGGAGGCTTCCAAGCCGCATATCTTCGCAACCGACCCGACCAGTCTGTGGGCCTGCACAATCGGCGGTAATGTCGCCTCCAATGCCGGCGGCAAGCATGCGGTGATCTGGGGCACCTGCGTCGATAACCTGCTTTCGTGGAAGATGGTCACGCCGGACGGAAACTGGCTGCTGGTTGAGCGCATCAATCACAATATGTCCAAGGTGCATGATGAAGAGACGGTCCATTTCCGGCTGACCCGCAGCGATGCCAAAACTGGCAAGCAGCTCTCGCAGGAAGAGCTGGCGATCTCCGGCTCGGTGTTCCGCAAAAAGGGGCTGGGCAAGGATGTGACGCGCAAGGCGCTGGGCGGTCTGCCCGGCGTGCAGAAAGAGGGAACCGACGGCTTTATTGTCGAGGCGACCTTCGTGCTGCACCGCGCGTTCGCCGTGACGCGCACGGTCTGCTGCGAATTTTTCGGGCATGAGCTCTCCGAGGCGACGCGCGCGATGGTCCGGATCAAGCACCATGTCGACGATTTCGAGGGCGCGCATCTGGAGGGGCTGGAGCACTTCGACGAGAAGTATGTCAAGGCGATCGAATATATCTCCAAATCAAGCAGGCGCGAAGCGCCGCGCGTCGTGCTGCTGATCGATGTCTCCGGCGACGATGAGCGGGCGGTTGCCAAAGCCTGCGCCGATATCTGCCGCATCGCGTCGCACGGCAACGGCGAGGGTTTTGTCGCAACGACCGCGGCCGACCGCGCCCGCTTCTGGGGCGATCGCGGCCGCATGGCGGCGATTGCACGCCATACCCGCGCCTTCAAGCTCAACGAGGATGTGGTGATCCCGCTGGATCGTTTGAGCGAATACAACGATTACGTCGAGCATCTGAATATCGAGAATTCGATTGTCAACAAGCAGGAGATTCTCGATGCGATCGCCGAGCGGCTGAGCGACGCGCGCAGTCGCGTCAGCGGCAACCGGCTGGAGACCAGTGATCTGGATCTGGATGACGATCCCTACCTGCGCGACAAGCTGGACAACTGCCTGGAGTTGATCAGTACTGCGCGCGAGAACTGGAGTCGGCTGCTGCAGAATCTCGATGCGCCGGCCCGGGAGGTTGCCGACCTGCTCAAGGGGATCAAGTTCAAGCGCGCCGAGCCGCTGTTCCGGGTGGTCCAGCGCGGCGCCAAGCGCATCTCCTATCGCGCCGAGGTCGAGCAGCCGCTGTTCGATCTGCTGCGCGGCCATGAATCGCTGCTCGAATCGATCCGTGAGGCGCATGCCGGCGCGCTCTCCGGGCGCATCGTCGTCGCCACCCATATGCATGCCGGCGACGGCAATGTGCACACCAATATCCCGGTCAACTCCAACGACTACCGGATGATGAAAAAGGCGCACCGGGTCGTCGAGAAGGTGATGGCCAAGGCGGTGGAGCTGGGCGGCGTGATCTCCGGCGAGCACGGCATCGGCATCACCAAGCTGGCCTATATGGATCGCGCCGTGCTCGAGGAGAGCGCGGCCTATCTGAAGACGGCCGATCCCGATGATCTGTTCAACCGCGGCAAGCTGATGCCCGACACCGATCTGCAGCTCTCCTATACGCCGAGTTTCAATCTGCTGGAGATGGAGTCGATGATTCTCGAGGCGGCCGATATGACCGAGCTCTCCGAGGCGATCTCGCCCTGCCTGCGCTGCGGCAAGTGCAAGCCGGTCTGCAACACCCATTTCCCGCGCGCCAATATGCTCTACAGCCCGCGCAACAAGATTCAGGCGACCGGCGCGATGATCGAGGCATTCCTCTATGAGTCGCAGACCGGCGACGGCATCTCGTTCGAGCAGTTCGAGGGGATGCAGGATGTCGCCGACCACTGCACGATCTGTCACAAGTGCGAGAGTCCGTGCCCGGTCAATATCGATTTCGGCGTTGTGACCGAAGGGATGCGCGCGCTGCTCAAGGACAAGGGCAAGAGTAAAACCAATCTGGGCTCGAAGCTGTCGCTGATGTTCCTGGTCATGCAGAGCCCGGACGGCATCCGGCTGATGCGCGAATTCATGCTGCGCTGGGGCTATGCTGGCCATCGCCTGCTCAACAAGATCGGCAAGCTGTTCGGCATGGTGCAGGCCACGCCTGCGGCGAAGCGCAATCTGGACGGCGTCGAGGCGCAGGTGATCAACTTCATCGAGCGGCCGCTGCCGAAGCTCCCCTACGGCACGGCGCGCCAGAAGCTCGGGCTGGAGTCGCGCGATAAAAACATGATTCCGGTGCTGCGCGATCCGAATCGCGCCAACGGCCGCGCGGTGTTCTATTTTCCCGGCTGCGGTTCAGAACGGCTGTTTTCGCAGGTCGGGCTGGCGACGCAGGCGATGCTGTTCGATCTCGGCGTCAATGTCGTGCTGCCGCCATCCTATCTCTGCTGCGGCTACCCCTCGACGGCCAGCGGCGATCATCAGCAGGGCGACAAGATCTCCTACGACAACCGGGTGCTGTTCCACCGCATCCGCAATGCGCTCTCCTATCTCGATTTCGAGGCGGTGATTGTCTCTTGCGGCACCTGCTACGATCAGCTGGAGCGCTACGAGCTGGAGCAGGTGTTCCCCGATGCGCCGCTGATCGATATTCACGAATATCTGATGCAGCAGGGGGTCAAGGTCGATGGCGTCGGCGGCGTCGAGTATATGTATCATGTGCCGTGTCATTCGCCGCTGAAGCGCCACGGCACGCATGCGGCGATCGAATCGCTGCTCGGTTCCGAATCGGTGAAGTCGGAGGAGTGCTGCGGCGAGGCTGGCACGCTGGCCGTGGCTCATCCGGAGATCGCCGGCAAGATCCGCGCCCGCAAGGAAGAGCAGATGGCGATCGCCAGAGCCAAACTGCCCGGGCAGTCGGAGCAGAAGATCCTTACTTCGTGCCCGTCCTGCCTGCAGGGGCTATCGCGACTGGAGGATCAGTCCGGCGTCGATGCCGACTATATTGTCGTGGAACTGGCCCGCCATCTGCACGGCGATGACTGGCAGGAGAAGTTTATCCGCAAGGTCAAAAACGGCGGTAGCGAACGGGTTCTGATGTAGTGCGTCTGCTGCTGTGCATCTGCCTGCTGCTGTTGACCGCCTGCGCGGGTGGTCCGCCCCGGCATCTTGATGACGGTTGCAAGATCTTTCAGGAAAAAGACGACTGGTATGAGTATGCCAATAACGCCTACAAGAAGTGGGGCGTGCCGGTGCATGTGCAGCTGGCGATTATCCATCAGGAGTCCCGCTTCCGGGCCGAGGCCGAAGCGCCCGACGACACGCTGCTCGGCTTCATTCCGTGGGGGCAGGTGACCAGCGCCTACGGCTATGCCCAGGTCCTCGATTCGACCTGGGACTGGTACAAGAAATCGACCGGCAACTGGGGCGCCGATCGAGATGATTTCGAGGATGCGACCGACTTTATCGGCTGGTACGGCAATATGTCCTACAAAAAGCTCGGCATCTCGAAATGGGATGCCTACAACCAGTATCTGGCCTACCACGAGGGCCACGGCGGCTGGCAGCGCAAGACCTACAAACGCAAGCCGTGGCTGATGAAGGTCGCCAAAAAAGTGCAGCGCCGCGCCGCCCGCTACGCCGCCCAACTCAAGCGCTGCAAGGATGACCTGGATGATGGC
The DNA here is from genome assembly GCA_964432195.1 of uncultured Zetaproteobacteria bacterium. GTDB lineage: Bacteria > Pseudomonadota > Zetaproteobacteria > Mariprofundales > Mariprofundaceae > Mariprofundus. The sequence goes on from CAYSMR010000130.1 coordinate 4,929, forward strand.
GGCTGGTGGTTCTGGTGACGCTATTCAGGAGCTGATGGCGCTTCATGCGCATCAGCGGATCGTCGATTATATCCGCTCGCTCTGGTGATGATCCGCATCGCCCGCATCCGGGCCAATTTTGACAGGCTTGCCGTTTTTCCAAACCACTGCGTACTGGCCGAGACGGCGCTTTTTCTCGAGCGCATGAGCCACCGCTGTTTTCAGCGTATCAAGCATTACTAGGCTCTCCCTGGAGGGTTCAGCCTTGATTGAGCTGCTCATTTGTTCGCCTCCTTCAATAGTTGCTGGTACAGCGATTCGTGTACTATTTTTCGGTCTTCTCCGAGCTGCTCAAATAACAGAACGGGTTCGTTACCATCGTTCATAAAGCAGATGCAATGATCTACCGCGTGACTGAACAGGTCAAACAGGTTGTTCAGACTGCGAGGAAATCGCCTTTCAATATCACGAATCGGAATATTGTGCCCGCCATGAGCTACCCGTTCTGCCACGCGCAGTTTGGACATTTCCACATTGGGCAACGCCAGATAGACCAGTTCCACCTGCCAGCCTGCTGCATGCAGTCGCTGAATCAGGCGCAAATAGCTGCGCCCTGAAAGCGTGGTCTCAAAGGCGAAATCCTCGTTTGCCGCAATATGTTCTTCGATCTCGGACAGAAAAATCCGGCTGGCTGCGAGTAGTTCACGCTCCGGGGCGGCCGTGGTTTACCAGTTCCGCTTGGGCAAGCAGCGCTTCCGCCTCCCTGTTCTCTTCGGTGATGA
>CAYSMR010000131.1:0-5671 GCA_964432195.1 uncultured Zetaproteobacteria bacterium
TCAATATGAGCCTGCGTAAAATCACCAAAAATCGCGGCTCATTTCCAAGCGATGAGGCCCTGTTCAAACTGTTCTATCTGGCACTGCAGAACATCAGTAAAAAATGGACGATGCCTATCAGGGATTGGAAAGCAGCATTAAACCGCTTTAGCATTCAATTTGAAGACAGGATGCCGAGGCAGTAAACCAATACCGTTTACACAAAACTTCTTACACCCTCGTGAAAAGATTCTCCGAAAGTCTTTCATGCCCAGGCCTGCGTGACCTGCAGCGACAGCAGCGGCGCACCCAGTATCATTGTGATTTTCATTATCACCCCTCCTCCTTCACATAGTGCAGAAACTGACTGACCCGGCCGGCCTTGATGCCGCGCTGCTCGAATTTGGTCTGCGGCCGGTCGGCATCGCGTTCGATAAAACCGCCGATGCCGGCGACATTCTTCAGCCCCGGCGTCGCATCGAGAATATCGCGCATCCATTCGGCCAAATCCGGTTTGTCGGTCGCCAGTTTGATAAAGCTGCCCGGCTTCAGGCGGGTGACCATCAGCGCAGCAAAATCCTTCTGAATAATCCGGCGCTTGTGATGGCGCGCTTTCGGCCACGGATCGGGATGGTTGATAAAAATGCCGTCGAGCTGCGCCTCGGCAACCTGATGGGTCAGCACGAACTGGGCCGGCAGCTGGGTAATCCGGCAGCGCTCGATCACGCCGGCATCCTCCAGCCGCCCCACCGCCTTGGCGACGCCGGGCAGATAGATCTCGACCCCGATCAGGGCCCAGTCCGGATGCGTTTGGGCCAGATGGACAAGAAAGTCGCCATTGCCAAAACCAATCTCCATAACAACCGGCGCACCGGCCGGCAGTCCGGCCTCGACCAGCGTCTTCTCCTTCGGCAGTCCGATGCGCGGCAGCCAGCGCAGCAGTCGCGCCTCCTGCCCGGCCGTCACAAAACCGTTCTTGCGCCCGTGCGTGCGCATTTCATGTTGCGTGAACTGATCACGGAATTCTCTGGATAATCGCATACCCGCAATGCTACGGCGTCAGCCCTGTTAGGGAAACGCTGATTATCCGGCGTTCCCACGCTGATCTGGAGGGCTGCCCGATCAGTCGCTGACTGATGGGTATGCAATACGCAGCGGCAGGCGCAGCACCTTTGACGCACCGCCAAAAACAGCCATGATTCAGAGTATGACTCGCCCCGCCACTGCCCGCATCAACCTTACCCGCCTGCGCCGGAATTACCGGCTGCTTACAGAGCGGGCCGGCAGCGCCGCGATCATGGCGATCGTCAAGGCCGATGCCTACGGCCACGGCCTGGATCTGATCGCCCCCGCCCTGCTGGATGCCGGCTGCCGCAGCTTCGGCGTCACCGACGCCTGCGAGGGCGCCCGCCTGCGCCGGCTGCTAGGCGCAGAGAGTGCGGAGATCACGCCGCTCTCGGGCCTGTTTGATCATAAGGATGCGCAGCTCGCGCTCAGTGAACAGCTGACCCCGGCCGTGACAAGCCCGACAGAGCTGGCCCGACTGCAGGCGGCGGGCTTCCGCGGCAGCGTCTGGATCAAGATCGACAGCGGCATGAACCGGCTCGGCGCGGCTGATCCGGCCGCGCTGATCAGCCGCTGCCGGGCCTGCGGCATCGGCATTCGCGGCATCATGTCGCATCTGGCCTGCGCCGATACGCCGGCGCATCCACTGAACCGGCAGCAGGCGAGCCGTTTTTCCGCCCTGCGGCAGGCTGCCGGCGCAGAACAGCTGCCGGCCTCGCTGCTCAACAGCGCCGGCCTGATCGCGATGCCGGATCAGCGCCTCGATGTCGCACGGCCGGGCATTGCATTGTACGGATCCGAGCCGGTAGCCGACCAACCGATCGGCGTCGAACCGGTCATGACGCTGACAGGAGCAGTTATGCAGATATGCGACATCCCGGTCGGCGCACAGATCTCCTACGGCGCCGCATTCACGGCCACGCGCAATATGCGCATTGCCGTTGTCGCGCTCGGCTATGCCGACGGCGTGCCGCGCGCCTTGAGCAACCGCGGCCATGTCTGGTTCGGCGGAGTGCGATTGCCGGTCGTCGGGCGCGTCTGTATGGACTATACTATCATTGACGTCACAGATTCAGAGATCTGTCCGGGAGATGCCGTGGAGTTCTGGGGTCAACATATCCGGGCCGATGATCTGGCCCGCGTACTGGATACGATCAGCTACACGCTGTTCACCGGCGTCGGCGCGCGCGTACGGCGCATCGCGGAGTATTCCGGCTGATGTATCTCCTGCAGGCAGTCGGCGCCGCTACCGAGCGGCTGGCCTATGCCGTAGGCCTCTATCCGCTGCTGCTGGGCAAGGTACTCAGCCGCCTGCGCAAACCGCCATGGTTCTTGCCGCTGATTCTGCGCCAGTGCGAAATGGTCGGCGTGCAATCGCTGCCGGTCGTACTGCTGACCGCGATCTTCACCGGCATGGTGCTGGCGCTGCAGTCCTGGGTCGCATTTCACCGCTTCGGCGCGGAAAGCATGATCGCAACCGTCGTGTCGCTGTCGATGCTGCGCGAACTCGGGCCGGTACTGGTTGGGCTGATGGTGGCCGGCCGGGTCGGCGCATCGTTCGCGGCCGAACTCGGCACGATGCGCGTATCCGAGCAGATCGATGCGCTGTGGACCCTCTCCACCGATCCGGTCCGCTATCTGGTCATGCCGCGCATGCTCGCGGCGATGCTGATGATGCCACTGCTGGTGATGCTGGCCGATGCGATCGGCATGCTCGGCGGCTATGCAATCAGCGTGCATGTGCTCGATCAGAATCCGCACACCTATATCAAACACTCCTACGACTATCTGGAGCTGATCGACCTCTATTCCGGGCTGTTCAAGGCGACGGTATTCGGCGCCATTATCGGGCTGGTCAGCTGCGCCGAGGGCTACTATTGCGACGGCGGCGCGGCCGGCGTCGGCCAGGCGACTACGCGCGCAGTCGTCATCAGCGCGATGACCATTCTGATCGCCGACTACATCCTGACCGCGTGGATCTTCAAATGAGCGACAACGCGATTATCAGCCTGCGCGGCGTGCGCAAGTCGTTCAAGGACATCACCGTGCTCGACGATATCGATCTCGATATCCAGCCCGGCGAATCGCATATCGTGATCGGCCTATCCGGCGCCGGCAAGAGCGTGCTGCTCAAGTGCATCCTCGGTCTGCTGCGCCCCGATGCCGGCACGATCCTGATCAACGGCGAGGACTGGTTCACGTTGCCGATCGACGAGAAGCTCAGGCGCATGGCCTGCGTCGGCGTACTGTTCCAGGGCGCAGCGCTGTTCGACTCGATGCCGGTCTGGGAGAATGTCGCCTTCGTACTGCGCCGCCAGGGCATGGGCAGGAACGAGGCGCGCGACCGGGCCGCCGAGGTGCTGGAGTGGGTCGGATTGCCCGGCATTGTCGACAAGATGCCGGCGGAGTTGTCCGGCGGCATGAAAAAACGGGTCGGCATGGCGCGCGCGATTTGCCACCGCCCGGAGATCATCTTCTACGATGAGCCGCTGACCGGTCTCGATCCGGTTATGTCCGATGCGATCACGACACTGATGAAGCGGCTGCATGAACGGATGAAGGTAACATCGCTGACCATCGCCCACAGTATGAAGCTGGTGCATGAGTTCAGCGACCGGGTCAGCATGCTCTATCAAGGCAAAATCTATCAACAGGTCAGTCGCGACGAGATCGCATCGAACCGCGATCCGGTATTCCGGCAGTTTATCGAGGGGCGGGCCGACGGACCGATCCGGCTGATCCATGACAGGGAGGCAATATGAACGCGCAGACACGACTAGGAGCATTTGTGCTGGCAGCACTGGTTCTACTGGCCCTGTTCAGCAGCAAAATCGGCGGTTTCCAGTGGGGTGACAGCGGCGGCACGACTGTCGAGGTACTATTCAGCGATGCATCTGGCATCGCGGTACAGACACCGGTGCTGATGGCAGGCGTTCAGGTCGGCGAGGTCCAGTCGATCGGCCTGAAAGACAATCAGGCACTGGTCACGCTGCACCTGCAGCCGGATATCCGGCTGCCCGCCTCCACACGAGCCGATATCGCCGGCGGCGGTTTGGTCGGCGAAAAATATATCGCCCTGCACGCGATCGCCGGCGACAGGGAGCCGCTGCACGGCAAGACGATCCCGTCTTCCTCCGGCGGCAATTTCCGAGACATGATCAATCGCGCCGCAAGCCTGACCGATGAAGCCGGCCGCTTCTTTAACAAGGCCGAGCAGATCACCGATAAAATTGGCGCAATCATCGACGAAAACCGGGACGATATCCGTGCCGCCAGCAGCGGCATCGCCACACTGGTCGCGGAAAACCGACCGGATCTGCGCAGTGCGACGCGCGATTTCTCCGGCATGATGCGCGAGAATCGCAAGCAGCTGAAGCAATTGATGCGCACATTGCCCGACAGCGTCGAGGCCAGCGGCCGCTTCTTCAACGAGGGAACTGCCGCGATGCATGATCTGCGCGAACTGATTATCGATAACCGGGAAAACCTCTACCGGACCCTGTTCGAACTGCGGCTGACAGCCGAAAACCTAGAGGCTTTCTCCGACGATATTCACAGAAACCCGTGGAAACTGATGAAGGAGAAGCCGGAGGTCCGGCTGAACCGGCGGGAGCGGCAACGACGCATGGAGGAGATGCTGATGACGACCGGCAGGATGGGCCTTGCGCCGACGCACAAATAGTGCTGGCCTGTTTGCAGCCTGCCTGATCCTCGCAGCGACAGTCTGGCCGCTGACGGGCAGCGCCGGCAGTGATTTCCGGAAGGCGCAGCAACTGATTGAACAGGGCCGGATACCCGAGGCGCGGCGCGCGCTCAGCGCCGAACTGCGCATTCATCCGGAACATATCGAGGCGCGCTACGATCTGGCCGTCCTGCTCGAGGATATCGGCCATGATGATGAGGCGCGCAACCTCTACGAGCAGAATCTGAAACGCGCCTGGCACCTGCCCAGCCTGATCAATCTGGCCGCACTGCTGCAGCGCCATGGCGACAGGAATGCAGCCATGCAGTGGTTGAAGCAGGCCACGAAGAGACTGCAACATGAAGCCGCACCGTGGTATCTGCTGGCGGCGATGTCCGAGCAACAGGGGTTGACCGACCTCGCCCTGCAACAGTATCAGCGCGCGGTCGGAGCCGATCCGCTCAACGGTTTTGCATGGCTCTATTTTGCCAAGTTCCAGTCCCGGCATCGACTGGGCGACGGCGGCCTGCGATATGCCGGCAAAGCGATCAGGCTGTTATCGGACTGCGCGCCGTGCTGGCGCAAATACGGCCGCATCATGCAGACCGCCGGACGGGACAGCGAGGCGCTCGCCGCCTTTCAGCGCAGTCTGGCAATCCGGCCGGATGCCGTCACGCGCCAGCTGCTGATCGATACACTGCACAAGCTGGGCCGGCATGAGCGGGCGGCGCGCATGCAACAGGCGCTTGATGCCTGGCGCAGGCACCATAAAACGCAATAGCTCCAAAATATCTGAAAAAAGAAAGCCCCGGCCTCAGCAGCAGTGATGTCGATAGAATTCGTCGGCAGCAATAAAAAACCCTGCGTCGCCTAAGACGACACAGGGTTCTATGTGGCGGAGCGGACGGGACTCGAACCCGCGACCTCCGGCGTGACAGGCCGGCA
>CAYSMR010000132.1:0-5609 GCA_964432195.1 uncultured Zetaproteobacteria bacterium
AACAAAATCAAATGGTTGTGGAAGAGGTTACTTCGCCATCCGGTGCAGAGGTCTCAAAAAGCATTCACCGCAGAGGGCGCAGAGTCACGCAGAGGAACATCAGCATCCGGGCATGATTTTGCGTTTTCACTTCACGGCAGGAGCGCCAATCCGGATTGAGCAGCGCTCAGCCTCAGCGGCTCCGCAGCTTCAGCACATGCACCCGCTTGCCGCCGTGCCTGATCTCCAGGCGCTCCTCCGGCGGATGCGCCAGCACACGTTCGCAGCCGGCGTCCGGCACGATAATCACCATATGCCAGCCTGAGAAACGGGTCCGAAACAGGCGTCCGAGATCGGCGTAGAGCGCGCGCGCATCGCCGCCGACGCGGTCGCCGTAGGGCGGATTGCAGATAATCAGCCCCGGCCCGCCGCGCTCCGGAGGCGTCAACCGGCGCGCATCGAGCTGCCGGAATGCAATCAGGTCGCTGACACCGGCCTGCGCCGCGTTCGCGCGCGCCTGCGCCAGCATCGCACCGTCCAGATCGCTGGCGAGGATACATGCGCCGGAATCGGCATGCATCGCGCGCGCCCTCTCCAGCACCCGCTGCCAGCGCTTCTGCTTCAGCGACGGCCACTGCAGCAGCGCGAATGCATGCTCCAGTCCGGCGGCGCGCTTTTCGGCCATCCACGCAGCCTCGATCGCGAACGTACCGGCGCCGCACATCGGCGTCAGCAGCGGCTGGTCGCTGCGCCATCCGCCCCACTGCAGCAGTCCGGCCGCAGTCGTTTCGCGCAGCGGCGCGCGCCCCGAATGCAGCCGGTAGCCGCGCCGGTCCAGCCGATCGCCGGAGCTGTCGATACTGAGCACGCAGTCATTATTATCGATGCGCAACAGCAGCTGTTGCTCCCTGCTGCCGGCCGGCTCAAATCCGAGCCGATCGCGCACGGCATCGGCCAGCGCCTGCGCCGCGCGCCCCGAGTGTATCAGCTTCGAGCCATGGCACGAGGCACGCACGTTCAGCTGCGTATCGGATCCGATAAACTGCTCCCAGGGCGTCTTTTTGCATTTATTATACAGCTCCGGAAACGACAGCGCTCGGAAGCCGGCGAGCCGGATCAGGATCCGCGTCGCCACGCGGCTACGCAAATTGATCCGGAACAGCCCGTCCATGCTCGCCGTAAACGAGACGCCACCCGGCTCCGGATGAGCATCGTGCGCGGCCAGCGCCCGCAATTCATCGGCCGCGACCTGCTCCAGACCGGGCACGACAACAGCAAAACAGTTCAAATTTCCCATACCGCAACCATAGCGCCAATTTCGCCACCGCCTATCAGCAGCTTTTGCTACCGGCGACGCCCTTTGCTAGATTTGACACCTTGAAACCAAAATGCCCCGCAGGGCTCTATAGGAAACCGGACCCATGTCATTTGACCTGCAACCCATGATGATCTCAGGAAAGGAGGTGCTGCCGCTGATTGAAGGCGGTAAAGGCGTGGCGATCTCCACCGGCGAGAGTTCCGGCGCATGGGCCGCAGCCGGCGGCATCGGCACCTTCTCGGCCGTCAATGCCGACAGCGTCGATGAAAACGGCAATATCATCCGCACGGCCTATCACGGCCGCAGCCGCAAGGAGCGTTTCGAGGAGCTTGTTGCCCAAGGCATCCGCGGCGGCATTCAGCAGGCAAAAATCGCGCACGATATTGCCGGCGGCAACGGCCGTCTGCACATGAACGTGCTGTGGGAGATGGGCGGCGCCGAGCGTGTGCTCGAGGGCGTCATGGAAGGCGCCAAGGGACTGATCCACGGCATCACCTGCGGCGCGGGCATGCCGTTCCGGCTGGCGCCGCTGGCCGCCAAGCATCAGGCCTACTACTACCCGATCATTTCGTCGGCGCGCGCATTCCGCGCCCTCTGGCTGCGCTCCTACCGCAAGCTGCCGGATTGGCTCGGCGGCGTGGTCTATGAAGATCCGTGGCTGGCCGGCGGCCACAACGGCCTTTCCAACTCCGAGAGCCCGGACAAGCCGGAGGATCCGTATCCGCGGGTTGCGGCGCTGCGCAAGACGATGAACGAATTCGGCCTGCAGAATACGCCGATTGTCATGGCCGGCGGCGTCTGGTTCCTGCGCGAATGGGCCGACTGGATGAACAATCCGGAGATCGGACCGATCACGTTCCAGTTCGGCACCCGCCCGCTGCTGACACAGGAGAGCCCGATCTCCGATGCCTGGAAGCAGCGGCTGCTGACGTTGAAGGAGGGCGACATCCGGCTGAACCGCTTCTCGCCGACAGGCTTCTACTCGTCGGCCGTCTACAATTCGTTCCTGCATGAGCTCTACGAGCGCTCGGATCGCGAGATCGCCTTTGTCGATCATCCAGCCGGCGATCACTCGGAGCCGTTCACGTTCGGCGTACGCAACAAGCTGGTCTATCTGACCAAACACGATCTGAAACGGGCTCAGGAGTATATCGACGAGGGCGTCACTAAGGCGCTGTCGACGCCCGATTCGACACTGATTTTCGTTACCCCGGAGAAGGCCAGGGAGATTCGTCAGGATCAGCTCGACTGCATGGGCTGCTTGTCGATGTGCAAGTTCAGCAACTGGGCCGCCAACGAGCGCGGCACGACCGGCCACAAGGCCGACCCGCGCAGCTTCTGCATCCAGAAAACACTGCAGCAGATCGGCCACGGCGACGATCCAGACAAAAACCTGATGTTCGCCGGCCACGCCGCCTACCGCTTCGCCGAAGATCCATTCTATGCCAATGGCTTCATCCCAACCGTCAAGCAGCTGGTCGAACACATCTGCACCGGTGACTGACGCATCCCCTTCCGCGCCGGCAACGGCGCTGGATACCGAACTGCGCCTGCTGCCGCAGCAGCTGAATCTGGGCCGTGCCGAGCTGCTGACCGATGCGCTGACGCTGCCGTTCACCGATATCGAAAGCCGGCTCAGCCACTATGCGCTAAGCTCGTCGCCCGACGAGAGTCGGCGGCTGGCGCGCAGCATGAAAAGCTATCTCGGCCGGCTCAATGCCAATCCGCACATTCCACTGAAATTCCGGCTGAAGGTGCTCAACCGTTTCGAGCAGGAGCTCGATCTGTTCGATGCCGAGATGACCGCCGCCGTGCTCAACGCCCACAAGATCGGCGTGCTGCTGGTGCAGCAGGCCGCGCGCAGCGACAGCAGCTACTATCCGATGCTGGTCGATATGATTGCCAATGCGGTTGAGCTGGCCGTCAAACTGCTGCTGATGAATATGGCGCGCTACATCGCGCCGTCGGTGATCGTCACGCGCCAGTTTTTCGATCTCGCCCGGCTCGGCCTCGATGTCGCCGCGGCGATGGGCGAGCGCGCGCCGTCAAAAACCGCGCGCCTGAACAAGGCACTCTGCAACCATGAGATGCTGCGCAAGATCGATCTGTTCGCGCATCCGCATACGGCCCAGCAGCAGATCTGGCGGGAGCTGCAGTGCCATGTCGGCGCACTGACGCCGCGCTTCTGCCGCAGCGGCGATAGCGGCGACAACAATGCGCACCATTTCTATATGCTGATCAACCTGAACCGGCCGAACGATCCGGGCCGCATCATGCGCCGCCTGCCCAACCAGATCGTCTGGGATGCGATCGTGATACCGCTGGACCCGCTACTGGAGCGCCTGGCCAGAGCGATCCGCAGCGTCGAGACTGTATTGAACGATCCGAAGGCTCAGAAACAGACCCTGCATACCGAGCAGGCGCTGGCGACGACGCTGACCGGCGGGCGCGCGATACTGGCCTCGCTGAAGGAGGAAAAGCGCAATCATGCCCGCGGCCAGCACGGCGAGGGCGGCGTCGAAATCGATTTCAAGCTCCCCGACGCCATCGTCCGGGCCTTCTCCAACCGGCAGCCGCTCGATGAAAACGGCGAGGCGTTCGATGCGCAGCGTGCCTGGAGCATGATCGACATCGGCCCGCACGGCGCCTGCGTGGAACGGATACACAGCGATCCGCTGGATCCGCTGCCGGATTCGCTGGTCGGGCTGCGCTGGCGCTTCGACCGGCAGCGGCTGAAAACCCGCTTCGTGCCGTGGAAAGAGGGCATGGATCAGGAGCAGCCGGATGCGCCGGCGCTCGGTTTCATCCGCTGGGCCAAAATAGTCAAGCCCGGCGAGCAGCGCATCGGCATCACGTTTCTGGAGCCCGGCTATCAACTGGCCAAGGCGGTCGTCTCCGCCGGCAACAAACGCCTGGACGACAAGCGCACCTGGCCGGTGCTGGTGCGCCGCCAGCAAGAACAGTCGCTCGTCATCTTCCCGGACACCGGTGTCTATAAACAGATGACCTTTATCCTGCTGATGGACGGTCAGCACAGCCATTACAAAATCACCGATATCCCCCATGCCGGCCAGAACTACAGCTGCTGCGCGATCACCCGCGCCCGGACATCAAACACGGCTTAAGTGTTAAGAATTAAAGGCATCCTGTCTGTAATCAGCGCCCTCTCAAAGAATCATTTGCCCGGACAGCCGCTCCCAGAGCGGGAAAAAGGCTTCGACATCCGAATAGGCATGCGGCGACAGGCGGATACCGCCGGCCCGATACGCGCAGATCACGCCGCCTGCCATTAACCGCCGGTAGAGCGCCGCATGGCCGCTCCGATCCAGATCACTACGGCGGAATGTGACTATCCCCGCATGGCGGTCGGGCTGCGGCGGCGTGACCAGCTCCAGATCTGGCTGCGCGGATACCCATGCGATCAAGGCCTCGGCGCGACTCAACACAGCCGCCTCGATCTGCGCCATGCCCGCCTCCTCCAGCAGCGACAGGCTGGCATTGAGCGCATGGATCGCCAGCATGTTCGGGCTGCCCGGCTCGAAACGGCGCGCCGATGCCGCCGGTTGCCATGCGACAGCATCGAAATCGCCGACCCGCTCGACCATATGCCAGCCGTACTGCATCAGCGCAAGCTGCTCGCGCGCAGCCGGCCAGCTATAAAACAGCGCCAGCCCTTCCGGCCCGAGCATCCATTTATGGCCGTCGGCCACAACGAAATCGGCGTTGCACTCCTCGGCATCGAACTGCAATGCACCGAGGCTCTGGATCGCATCGACGCAGAACAGTATGCCACGCGCGCGGCATGCGGCGCCCAGCCGCTGCAGATCCATGCGCAGCCCTGTTCCGTACTGCACCGAACTGACCGCCAGCCGCAGCGTCACGCCCTTGGAGGCCAGCGACTCCCAGACGATCCGGTTGGATGGAAACTCCTGATCGGTCGATACGATATTGTCTCCGGGCTGCCACTCCAGCCCGTAGGCAATCAGCGACAGCGCCTCCGATGTATTCTTGACCAGCGCGATATCATCGCTCGATGCGGCATGCAGCAGCCGCGCCAGTCGCCCCCGCAGTTCGCGCTCGACCTGCATCCAGCGGGGGTAATCGGTCGCCCCCTGCACCATATTATCATCGGCAAAGGCCCGCACCGCCGCAGCCGTCCGTCGCGGCCAGACCCCGATCGCGGCGTGATTGAGATAGCAGATGTCGGAACGCAGCGGGAACTCGTCGGCGAGGATGTCGGTCACTGAACGCATCGTGCCATTCCAGCGCCGCCCCCCTCATCCTGCAAGCTGCGGCAGGCCGGCAACTGTCT
>CAYSMR010000133.1:0-5505 GCA_964432195.1 uncultured Zetaproteobacteria bacterium
AGCAAGGTGCAAACCAAGATCCGCGAGAATATCGACGAACGCATCTCCGAACAGCAGCGCAAGTTCTTCCTGCAGGAGCAGCTGCACGAGATCCAGCGCGAGCTCGGCCTGAACGAGGATCCGCGCGAAAAGGAGATCGCCGAATTCCGCAAAAAGGCCAAAAAACTCAAATTCAGCGAGGAGGCGCACGCGGTATTCGACGAGGAACTGGAGAAACTGGCGATGCTCGAGACCGCATCGCCGGAGTACAGCGTCACGCGTAACTATCTGGACTGGCTGACCGCGCTGCCGTGGGGCAAGACCTGCCGCGAACGCTATAATCTCAAGCGCGCCGCCCGCGCCCTGAACAAACACCACTCCGGCCTCGACGACGTCAAGGACCGCATCCTCGAATTCATCGCGGTCGGAGCGCTCAAAAAAGCAGTCGGCGGCTCGATCATCCTGTTTGTCGGCCCGCCCGGCGTCGGCAAAACCTCGCTCGGCAAGGCGATTGCCGAGGCGGTCGGCCGCCCGTTCTACCGCTTTTCGGTCGGCGGCATGCGTGACGAAGCCGAGATCAAGGGACACCGGCGCACCTATATCGGTGCGATGCCAGGCAAGATCATGCAGGCGCTCAAGCGCGTCGAGGTGGCCAATCCGGTCATCATGATCGACGAGGTCGACAAGATCGGCTCCGATTTCCGCGGCGATCCGGCCTCGGCGCTGCTCGAGGTGCTCGATCCGGAACAGAATGCCGATTTCATGGACCACTATCTGGATGTCCGCTTCGATCTGTCTCAGGTGCTGTTTCTGCTGACTGCCAATCAGCTCGATACCGTGCCCGGCCCGCTGCTCGATCGCGCCGAGATCATCCGCCTGCCCGGCTATATGATCAGCGAAAAGGTCGAGATCGCGCGCAAACACCTGTGGCCGGTGCTGCTCAAGGAGCATGCGCTGACGCGCCGCGATGTAATGCTGACGCTGCCGGCGATTCGTCATTTGGTTGAAGATTACGCACGCGAACCGGGCGTGCGCCGGCTCGAAGGGTTGATGAAAAAGATCCTGCGCAAGGTCGCGCGCAAGCTGGCCGAAGGCGATGTCGACACGCCACTGCGTATCGGTGTCTCCGATCTGGCTGAATATATCGGCAAACCGCGCTTCCGCGAGCAGGCGATCCATCAGGGCGTCGGTCTAGCCACCGGCCTGGCCTGGACCGCGATGGGCGGCGCGACGCTGACGCTGGAGGCGACGGTCGTACACCATGACCGGCGCGGCATGAAGATCACCGGCCAGCTCGGCAAGGTGATGCAGGAGTCCGCTGAGATCGCCTACTCCTATGTCTCGGCCAATCTGGTCCGCTTCGACGCGGATGCGTCCTTCTTCGAGAATGCCTTCGTGCATCTGCATGTGCCGGAAGGAGCTGTTCCGAAAGACGGACCCAGCGCCGGCATCACGATGGCCACGGCACTGCTGTCGCTGGCGCTGGACAGGGCTCCGGCGCGCATCGCGATGACCGGCGAGATGACACTGACCGGCGAGGTGCTGCCGATCGGCGGCGAGCGCGAAAAGCTGCTGGCGGCCAAACGCCTCGGCATCGACGAGGTGATCCTGCCGGCCACCAATGAGGTCGATGTCGAAGAACTGCCCGAAAGCGTGCGCGAAGGGCTGACGATTCACTACGCCAGACACTTCCGCGATGTCGCGAAGCTGATGTTCAACATCCGGATGAAGCAGCCCCGCAAACGCCGCGGCTGACCCGCCCCTGCGGGCGGTTGCAACCATCCCCGCGGTTGATATCTTGCATGAATCGACAGCGGATGGAGGCGGGTGATGCAGAGCTTATGGGATGATGCCAAGGCAGCGGCGCTGGCTGATGATGCGCTGGCGCTGCGCGTCTATACGTCGCGACTGCTCGGATGCGAGCCGTCGCTGGTGCTGCACGGCGGCGGCAACACCTCGGTCAAAACCGAGATAACAAACCTGTTCGGCGAGCGCGAGCAGGTGCTCTATGTCAAGGGCAGCGGCTGGGATCTGGCCACGATCGAGCCGGCCGGATTTGCGCCGGTGCGCCTCGATACGCTGCAGCGGATGGCCGGACTGGAATCGCTCTCCGACAGCGACATGGTCAACGCTCAGCGCGCCGCGATGCTCGATCCGCATGCGCCGAATCCATCGGTTGAAGCGATCCTGCACGCGATCATCCCGTTCCGCTTTGTCGATCATACCCATGCCGATGCGGTCGTCACGATCAGCAATACGGCCGACGGCGAGACGCGGCTGCGCGAGATCTACGGCGACAGCGTGCTGATTCTGTCCTATATCATGCCCGGCTTCGTTTTGGCCCGGCAGGTCTGCGAGATGACCGCGGATATCGACTGGTCGACGATCCGGGGCATTGTGCTGCTGCATCACGGCCTGTTCACATTCGCCGATGATGCCCGCGCCAGCTATGAAGCGATGATCGATCTGGTCACACAGGCCGAAAGCTATCTCGATGCGTCAGCGCCGCTGACCCCGGCCCGCTCGGTTGCCGCCGACATCGATCTGCTGCAGCTGGCCGCGATGCGCCGGGCCGTTGCCGAGGTCCGCGGCGCAGCCGTACTGGCGCAGCTGGAGAACAATCCGGCAGCCGTCGACTTCTCGGCCCGGGCCAATCTGGCCGACATCGCGACGCGCGGACCCCTGACGCCCGATCACGTGATCCGCACCAAACGCACGGCCATGATTGTCGGGGCGGATCCGGTCGCCAGCGTGGAGATATTTGCACAGGCCTACCGCGACTATTTCGAGCGCCATGCCGGCCGGGCCAATCCCGCGCCAACCTGTCTGGATTCTGCGCCGCGCTGGGCGCTGTGGCCGCGACGTGGCAGCATCAGTTTCGGCGCCACGCCGGCGGAGTGCCACATCATCGCCGATATCAGCCGCCACACGATGCAGGCGATCAGCCGGGCCGAGATGCTGGGCGGCTGGCAGGCGCTGCCGGAGCAGGATATTTTCGAACTTGAATACTGGGAGCTGGAGCAGGCCAAGCTGAAGCAGGGCGCATCCGCGCCCGAGTTCCGCGGCCGCATCGCGCTGGTGACCGGCGCGGCCAGCGGCCTCGGCGCAGCCTGCGTCGAGGCGCTGCTGGAGCGCGGCGCGGTGGTCGCCGCGCTCGATATCAATCCGGCCGTCACCTCGCGTTTTCCGGCCGCCACAACGCTCGGCATCGTCTGCGATATGAACGATCCGCATGCGGTCAGCAGCGCTGTCGCCGCCGCCGTCCGCCGCTTCGGCGGCCTCGACATCGTCGTCAGCAATGCCGGCATCTTCCCGGAGAGTTGCCGCATCGAACAGATGGACGCCGGACTCTGGCAGCAGAGCATCGATCTGAACCTGACCAGCCATCAACGGCTGATGCAGGCCTGCATCCCGTGGCTGAAACTGGGCATCGATCCGGCCATTATCGTCATCGCATCGAAGAATGTGCCAGCCCCCGGGCCGGGGGCTGCGGCCTACTCGGCGGCCAAGGCCGGTCTGACCCAGCTGGCCCGGGTCGCGGCGCTGGAACTCGCCGGCGACGGCATCCGCGTCAATGTACTGCATCCGAACGCAGTCTTCGATACGGCGATCTGGACCGACGAGGTCCTGCGCAAGCGCGCCGCCAGCTACGGTCTGAGCGTGGAGGCCTATAAAACCGCCAATCTGCTCGGCCGCGAAGTGCGCTCGGCTGATGTTGCCGCGCTGGCCTGCGCGATGGCCGGGCGGCTGTTTGCCTGCACGACCGGCGCGCAGCTGCCTGTTGACGGCGGCAACGAGCGGGTGATTTGATGTTTACTAATCCGGCGCGGGCGCGCTATAGTGCATGCATGCCCGCCCTGTTGATACTCTCCCTGACCCTGTTGTTCGCTCCGGCGATGGCCGCGGCGGAAAATGCAGCGATGCCGCCGCCGAGCCATGTCGCGGCCGGCGCGCCCGGTGCCGCGCCTGATGCGGAGGTTCTCGAATCGGCTCCGAATCTGAACGAAACGCTGAAAGCGCCGGATGAGAACAGCAATATCGATGTGCGCTCCTACCAGCGCAAGGACGGCGCGACCGTGACCGAGTATTCGATCCACGGCAAGGTCTACGAAATCAAGGTGCAGCCGGCCGGCGGTCTGCCCGCCTATTACCTCTATCTGAACAAAGAGGGGCATTTCGAACGCCGCCGCCCGGGCGGCAAACCGATGATCACGCCGCCGAGCTGGATACTGCAGAAATTCTGATGCCCGCCGGCGCTGCCGGGCCCGGCGAGGAGCCGCTGATGTGCGCAGCGCCGCCCCGACTGATCCTGATCACCGACCGCAACCGCTGGCCCGACGAATCGTTTTTCGACGCCGTCGAACAGGGCCTGCGCGGCGGCGTCGATGCCGTACTGGTGCGCGAAAAACAGCTCGACTCCGCCCGCCTTCTGGCGCTGGCGGCGCGACTGCGCGAGCTCTCTGCCGCGGCCGACGCTCGTTTGATCATTCACAGCCAGGCTGATGTGGCGCAGGCAGTCGATGCCGACGGCGTACACCTGGCCAGCACCGATATCGACCATGTCTCGAGCGTCCGGCAGTGGTTGAACAGCCCGGACAGGAGCGTGTCGGTGTCGTGCCATAACGCCGATGAGCTGCATCGGGCCGCCGTCAACGGAGCCGATTTCGCGCTGCTGTCGCCGCTGTTCGCAACCGCCAGCCATCCGGGCGCGCCGCATCTCAGCGTGCAGCTGTTCCGGCAACTGGCCGCAGAGGCCGCGCTGCCGGTGATTGCGCTCGGCGGTATTACGCCGGCCAACCGCAGCGCGCTGCCGGATTACGGCGTCGCGGTCATCAGCGCCATTGCGGGTGCCGCCGATCCGACCGCAGTCGCCCGCAGTCTGCGCGCGCCGACAGGAGAACCCGCATGAAAACAGTGATTCTGATCCGCCATGCCAAATCGGACTGGGACGATCCGGGCTGCCCCGATTGCGATCGCCCGCTCAATGAGCGCGGCCGCAGCGATTGCCCGCGCATGGGCGAACGGCTGGAGGCGCGGCTGAACGAGCGTGGCGTCTGCATCGAGCGTTTCATCTGCAGCAGCGCCCGCCGGGCCATACAGACCGCGGCGCTGCTGACGCCAATGCTGGAGATCGCGCCGGGCGAGATCGATTTTCGCAGCGCACTCTATCTGGCCAGTCCGCGGACCATGCTTGAAGCGATCCGCAGCCTGCCGGATCAGATCGATACGATCGCGCTGCTGGCGCACAATCCCGGCATCTCCGAGCTGGCCGAACAACTCTCCGGCCGTGCCCTCGGCAATGTGCCGACCTGCGGCATCGTGACGCTGGCGCTGCCGATCGACTGCTGGCGTGATGCCGGCCCCGTCGCCGAACTGATCGATTTCGACTATCCCACACGGACAGCGCACGCTCAGGGAAGCGCTGATTAGGGCCTGTTAACATTAATTGGAATATGTATAATTGTTTCATACAGTTAACATGTTCTCAATTTAATAAAATCGCTCACTTATTGCCCCGCGCCCGGG
>CAYSMR010000134.1:0-5439 GCA_964432195.1 uncultured Zetaproteobacteria bacterium
AAGACGGCCACTGGTCGCGATCGCGGCGGCATTGTGGATGCGGATCTCCGCTTCGGCCCGCTGCGCGGCGACGGCCATCGCCATTGCGATGCGGTGATCGCCGAGCGCATCGACATCGACGCCGCCGCGCAGCGCGCTGCGGCCGCGGATCACGGCGCCGTCGGGGCGCTCCTCGATATCGGCGCCGGCGGCCTGCATCGCCGCGGCCATCGCGGCGATGCGGTCGGACTCCTTGACGCGCAGCTCGGCCGCATCCTCCAGCACAAACTCGCCGTCGGCCAGCGCCGCCGCGGCGAACAAAACTGGGAACTCGTCAATCGCATCGGGCACGTCGTCGGGATTGACCTGCATGCCGTGCAGGCCGCCGGCGTGGATGCACAGATCGGCGACCGGCTCCTTGCCGACGCTGTGCTGCTGCTCCAGCGTGACATCCGCGCCCATGCCGAGCATCACCCGTCGCCAGCCGTCGCGGCGGGCATTGATGCCGATGCTCTCCAGCGTGATATCGGAGCCGGCGACCAGACTGGCCGCAACGGCGAAGAAACAGGCCGATGACGGATCGGCGGGGATCTCGACAACGCCGTCCGGCGCGCTCAGCGCGCCTGTCGGATGCAGCGAAATCAGGCCGTCGTCGGCGACCGCCACCGGCTGGCCGAACAGCGGCAGCATGCGTTCGGTGTGATCGCGGGTCGCCTTGGGCTCGCGCACCGTTGTTACGCCATTGGCATAGAGACCGGCCAGCAGCACGCACGATTTGACCTGGGCGCTGGCGACGCTCGAGACATGATCGATCGCATGCAGCTTGCCGCCGCGGATCGTCAGCGGCAGCAGATTGCCGCCGTCGGGGCCGTCCACATGCGCGCCCATCCGGCGCACCGGATCGACGACCCGTTTCATCGGCCGCTTGCGCAGCGATGCATCGCCGCTGATCGTGGTGGTGAACGGCTGACCGGCCAGCACGCCGGTCATCAGGCGCACGCAGGTGCCGGCATTGCCGGCATCGAGCACGCCGGCCGGCTGCTGCAGACCGTGCAGGCCGACGCCGTGGATGCGCAGCGATGTGTGCGCCTCGTTCAGCCACTCGATGCGCACGCCCATGTCGATAAACATCTGCGCCGTCGAGAGGTTGTCCTCGCCGGGTAGAAAGCCGTGGATCTCGGTGACGCCGTCGGCCAGCGCGGCCAGCATGACGGCCCGGTGCGACATCGATTTGTCGCCCGGAACCGTGATATTTCCGTGCAGCGGCTCGGCCGCCGGTCCTGCAATCAGTGTGCCACCGACATTCATGATAGATTCTCTCCGTGTCTGGCCAGCCAGGCGTCGCGCGCCTGTTTGGCCGATTTGAAATCGTTGAGCAGCTGCTCGCCGTCGCCGCTCTGCAGTGCCAGCTTGATCGCTTTCAGCTCATCCTGCAGCGCATCGATCTGAAACATCACCGCCTCGCGGTTGCACAGCGCGATGTCGCGCCACATTTCCGGCGACGAGGATGCGATGCGGGTGAAATCGCGGAAGCCGCCGGCCGCGAAATCGAACGGCTCGCGCTCTTCGTTGCCCTGTTTGCGCACCGCATTGACCAACGCGAACGCGGCCAAGTGGGGCAGGTGACTGACCGCAGCCAGGAATTTATCATGCTCTCGCGCATCCATGCAGATGACGCGCGCGCCGGCGCTCTGCCACATGTCGCGCACCCGCTTCAGCGCGCCCGCATCGGCCTCCGGCTGCGGGGTCAGGATGCAGAGGTGCTGATTAAATAGTTCGGCGAAGGCGGCCGCCGCGCCGGACTGCTCGGTGCCGGCGATCGGGTGGGCCGGCACGAAGCGGCTGTGATCGGGCAGGGCACGTCGCGCAGCGGCGATCGCCGACTGCTTGGTGCTGCCGGCATCGGTGACGATGGCCGTATCGGGCAGCGCATCGGCGATGCTGCGTAGCACTGTCTCGTAAGCGGCCATCGGCACGGCCAGCAGCACGATATCGGCATCGCGCATCGCGGCTGCGGCATCGTGCGTCCAGTCGTCGATGATGCCGCGCGCCTGCGCCAGCTGGAGATTCTCCGCGCCGCGTCCGACGCCGGTGACGCGCCCGACCGCGCCGGCCCGTTTCAGCGCCAGCGCCAGCGAGCCGCCGATCAGGCCGGTGCCGATCACGACCAGATGTTTGATTTGATCCACCTCTGTTCTCTCTCCTGTGCGTGCGGCGCTACAGCGCCGCAACAATCTCTGTCAGCGCCGCGATGAACGCCCGGTTCTCCGCCGGCAGGCCGACCGAGATGCGCAGACAGTCGGGCATGCCGTAGGGGGCGAGCGGGCGAGGGATGATGCCGCGATCTTCCAGCTGCTGCAAAATCTGCGCGCTGCGGCTGTGGCGCAACAGCACGAAATTGCCGAAGCTGCGGCCGCCGTCCAGGCCCAGTGCGGCGAGCTCTGATTCCAGCCAGGCGCGCTCGGCGATCGTATCGCGCACCCGTGCCATGACCCAGTCGCGATCGTCCAGGGCTGCGACTGCGGCCGCCTGCGCCGCCAGATTGAGATTGAACGGCTCGCGGAAACGGTTGGCCAGTCCGATAATATCGGCATCGGCGATCGCATAGCCGATGCGGCAGCCGGCCAGACCATAGGCCTTGGAAAACGTGCGGCTGATGACCAGGCCGGGATGGCGCAGATCATGCACCGAGTCGCCGATGTCGTCGGCGACGAATTCGTAATAGGCCTCGTCGAGTATCACGATCAGGTTGCGCGGCAGCCGGTCGAGAAAGCGCTGGATGGCGGCATTGTCGTGCAGCGTGCCGGTCGGATTGTTCGGGTTGGCGATGCAGACGACCTTGGTCCGCTCGTTGACCGCCGCGGCCATCGCGTCGAGATCGTGGCTGAGGTCGTCGGCTTCAGGCACGGCGACGCCGGTCGCGCCGGCGGCCTGCGCAGCCAGCGCATAGACGATGAAGCCGCGCGCCGAGTAGATTACCTCGTCGCCGGCGCCGGCAAAGGTGCGGATCAGCAGTTCCAGCACCTCGTTGGAGCCGTTGCCGGGCAGGATGCGATTCGTTGCGATATTGTGGAACCCGGCCAGCGCCTCTTTCAGCGCCGTCGCATCGCCGTCGGGATAACGGTGCGCCTCACAGGCCGCCGCCTGCATTGCCGCGATCGCCTTCGGCGCCGGCCCGTACGGGTTTTCGTTCGAGGCCAGCTTGAAGGCCCGCTCCAGTCCCTTTTCGCGCAGCAGCGTCTCCACCGGCTTGCCCGGGATATAGGGGTGCAATCCTGCAGTTTGCGGCACCGCTCGCGCCATCCAGTCTATCGTCATAACAATCCACCACGAAGGACGCGAAGCCTGTTCGTTTTACAGTACAAAGCGACGGATTCCGTCCTTTAGTATTTTTACGTTAAAATTGATCAGCAGGCCGGTATGGATGTCAGCCAGCTTCATATAGGTGAGCACCTGCGCGGCAAACGGAATCTGTTCACGCACCAGCTCATAGGCCAGACAGCGCTCGTAGGCTGATTCAAGCAGCCCCGGACCGAGATGGCGATGCACCTCGATCGCGCAGCCGACCACCCGGTTGGAGAGCTGGTCAAATTGCATCTGGATATCTTCGCGTACTTCGTGGTGATCGCTTACAGCGGTCTGGAGACCGGGTAGGAGCCCAGCACCTTGATGAAGCCGCCCGGCCGGGACTGGATATCCGCGATCGCTTCGGCGACGCGGGCATCGTCGCGATGGCCCTGAATGTCGGCGAAAAAGACATACTCCCACAGCTTCTTCTTCGACGGCCGCGATTCGATGCGGGTCAGCCCGATGCCGCGATCGGCGAAGGCCGCGATCAGCTTGTGCAGCGCGCCCGGCTCATCCTTGATCGACATGACCAGCGAGGTCTTGTCCTCGCCCGAGGCCGGCGAATCATGCTGGCCGATCACGAAGAAGCGGGTCGTATTATCGTGGAAATCCTCGATATTGCGCTGCATCAGCGGCAGTTCCGATTCGTCGACAATCGAGTAGGGGCCGATCACGGCGCAGCGTTTCCAGTCCAGCGCGCTGTTTTCGCCCTGTTTCGCTTCATCGACAATGCGGGCGGCGCGCACCGTCGACGAGGACTCCATCAGCTGGGCGCCCGGCAGGTGCGCGGCCAGCCAGTTGCGGCACTGGCCGAGCGGCTGCGGGTGCGAAATCACGACATCGATCTCGTCCAGCGATTCGGCATAGGTGAACAGGTGGTGATGAATCGACAGCTGCACCTCGGCGCAGATGAAGATATTGCGCTCCATATCGGCGAACAGGTCGAGCGTCGGCGTAACCGCGCCCTCGAACGCATTCTCGACCGGCACGACGCCGTAGGTGGCGCGCCCGGATTCGACCTCGTCGAAGACCATCTCCAGCGTGCCGCAGGGCATATAGGCCGGCGTGGCGCCGAACTGACGCGTCGCCGCGGTATGGCTGAAGGTGCCCCTCGGACCGAGATAGGCGATCGTCATCGGATGCTCCAGCGCCAGGCAGGCACCGATAATCTCGCGATAGATGCCGTGGATCGCCTCATTGGGGATCTTGGTCTGGTGTTCGCTGGCGGCGGCCTGCACATTGCGCTCCAGCAGCCGGCGGATAATCGAGGCTTCCCGGCTCGGCACGTAGAACGGCGCATTGCCGCGATCCTGTTTGTATTCGCCGACCTTCGAGGCCAGCCAGGCGCGCTTGCGGATCAGCTCCAGCATTTCATCGTCGACCGCATCAATTGCGGTCCGCAGTTCGTTCAGTTTCGCTTCCAGATCAGACATGCCAGCACGCTAGCAGCAGCTTATGGCGCAATCCATGCCCGTTAGCGCGGCGTGACGGCGTCAATGGTCGCATCGGCGGCGCCGTCGCGAAAGCGTAGCTGCAGCCGGTCGCCGGCGTTCAGGCCGGCGACGCCGGTGATCAGGCGGCCGTCCGGCGTCAGCGCCATGCTGTAGCCGCGCTCGAGCACGCGGGTCGGATCGAGTTCGGCCAGTTTGCCGGAGAGCAGCATCAGCTGCTGGCGCGCGTTGTCGATATGACGGCGCTGCGCGCGCAGCCGGCCCTGCGTATCGGCCAGCCGGGCGCGATGCTGATAGAGCAGGCTGTCGAGGTGGCGGTTCAGCCGCGCCGTGGTTGCGGCCAGCAGCAGGCGCTGCTGTTGCAGGCGCTGGGCCGGTTGCAGCGGTCGCAGCCGTTTTTCGAGCCGGCGCAGCGGTTCGTGGGCCTGTTTCAGCTGCCGCTGGGCGGCGTGCATCAGTCGGGATTGCAGCTGGTCAGCGCGGTGGTGGCGGGTATCCATGCTGCGCTGCCAGATATGAACATGGCGTTGCATCAGCGTCTCGAGCCTGCGCCTGCGCTGCTCCAGCTGACGGGCCAGCAGCTGCCGTAGGGCGGCGGTGCGGGGCAATCGCCGGCGCCGCTCGCCGCGGCACGGGCCGCCCCTCCCCCCCCCCCCCCCCC
>CAYSMR010000135.1:0-5251 GCA_964432195.1 uncultured Zetaproteobacteria bacterium
GAGATCACCCGGCAGCATCCGGGCGAGTCGTTCGGGGCCAGCATTCCGCGCGTGATTACGCCGGAGTTCGTGCGCGACGAGGTCGCCCGCGGCCGTGCGATTATCCCGGCCAATATCAATCATCCGGAACTGGAGCCGATGATTATCGGGCGCAATTTTCTTGTCAAGATCAACGGCAATATCGGCAATTCGGCGCTCTCGTCGTCGATCGAGGAGGAGGTCGAGAAGATGACCTGGGCCACGCGCTGGGGCTCGGATACGATCATGGATCTCTCTACCGGCAAGAATATCCACGAGACGCGCGAATGGATTATCCGCAATGCGGCTGTGCCGATCGGCACGGTGCCGATCTATCAGGCGCTGGAGAAGGTGAACGGCGTCGCCGAGGATCTGACCTGGGAAATCTTCCGCGATACGCTGATCGAGCAGGCCGAGCAGGGCGTGGACTATTTCACGATTCATGCCGGCGTGCTGCTGCGCTATGTGCCGATGACCGCGAAACGGTTGGCCGGCATTGTCTCGCGCGGCGGTTCGATCATGGCCAAATGGTGTCTGTCGCACCATAAGGAGAACTTCCTTTACACTCATTTCGAGGAGATCTGCGAGATCATGAAGGCCTATGATGTCTCGTTCTCGCTCGGCGACGGGCTGCGTCCCGGCTCGATTGCCGATGCCAATGACGAGGCGCAGCTGGGCGAGCTGAAGACGCTGGGTGAGCTGACGAAGATCGCCTGGAAGCATGACGTGCAGACGATGATCGAGGGGCCGGGGCACGTGCCGATGCAGATGATCAAGGAGAATATGGATCTGCAGCTGGAGTATTGTGACGAGGCGCCGTTCTATACGCTGGGCCCGCTGACCACCGATATCGCGCCGGGCTACGACCATATCACGTCCGGCATCGGCGCCGCCCAGATTGGCTGGTACGGCTGCGCCATGCTCTGCTATGTGACGCCGAAGGAGCATCTGGGGCTGCCCAACCGCGACGATGTGAAGGCCGGCGTGATCACCTACAAGATCGCGGCCCATGCGGCCGATCTGGCCAAGGGGCATCCGGGCGCGCAGCAGCGCGACGATGCGCTCTCCAAGGCGCGTTTCGAATTCCGCTGGGAGGATCAGTTCAACCTGTCGCTCGATCCGGATACGGCGCGCGCGTTCCATGATGAAACGCTGCCGAAGGATTCGGCCAAGGTGGCGCACTTCTGCTCGATGTGCGGGCCGAAGTTCTGCTCGATGAAGATCACCCAAGATGTGCGCGAGTATGCCAAAGAGCACGGACTGGAGACGAAAGAGGCGATCGATGCCGGCATGGCCGAGCAGTCCGAGGTGTTTGTGAAATCGGGCGCGGAGATCTACCACAAGGCATAACTACGCCGCAGGAGGGGAGTGCATCTGAAATTGCCACCGCTGGTGTTCTCCGAAGAGGTCGGGGGCGCATCAATATCGCTCTACCGGATAATGCTCTGGGCGGGCATTCTGACGACGTTCGGCTCCGCGCTGTTGCAGTTTGCAACCGATCAGCAGGAGCGCGCCCTGCTCAATACGGCGCTCTGTGTCATCTATCTGGTCGCGTTGGGGCTGGTTTCACGCGGCCTGTATGTGCGCCAGGTGGTGTATGGCTCCGTGTTTGCGACCTCGGCGGCCGTGTTTTTGATGCTGCTGGCGTCGCTGGCCGAGGTCTATTGGGTCAATGTGTTGCCGCTGATCTGTTTCGCCCTGTTTGGACAACGGATCGGGCTGTACTGGAGTCTGGCCAATCTGGCTGCATTTATCATCGTGCTCGTGGCGGATCAGAACCAGGCGGCGCCGGTTTTTTCGCTGCTGGAGATTGCCGATCTGGTCGGTAGTCATTTGCTGGTTATTGTGTTTGCCTATCTGTTCGTGATGACCATCGAGCTGCATCGGCAGGAGATCGCCCGGCAGTCCGAGCGTCTGTTGCAGGCGGCGCTGAAGCGGGAGCGGATGGAGGTGGCGCAGGATCTGGCTGGCGGCATGGTGCATCTGATCAATAACGAGATGCAGGGGATTCTGGGTTTGGCCGAGCTGCTCACGCTCGATGCGCATGATGAGACGATGCAGTCCGACCTGGACCGGATTCTGGAGCTGAGCGGAAGGGCGAGCAACCATGCCAGTCAGCTGCTGGCCTATTCGCGCGCCGGCAAGCACAACGAACAGCGAATGGATATCTATCTGCTGCTCTCGTCGCTGCTGAAATCGTGGGAATCGGATCTGCCGGAACGGATCGGCGTGCGGGTTCGGACGCCGTCCGGCGATTGCGAATGCGTTGGCGATCCTGTGCAGCTCGGTCAGGCGCTGCGCGGTATGCCGGAGAACGCCCGGGAGGCGATCGAGGCGCGTCTGGCGATTGATGCGGATGGAGCGGTCGGTGTCGTGACGGTTGCGTTTGAAGAGCAGACGCTGGCGCGTGACTGTGCCGAGCGTGATCTGCACGCCGGCCGCTATCTGGTTGTCGCAATCGGGAATAACGGTTGCGGCATGGATCGTTATACCCGGGAGGGGCTGTTCGACCCGTTCTATTCAACGAAGTTTGCCGGCCGCGGCATGGGGCTGGCAGCGGCTGAGGGTACGATCCGTAGCCATCGCGGCCATATTGATGTGGAGAGCCGCGAGGGAGAGGGGACGCTGTTCCGAGTCTGGTTGCCGCTGGCCGTCTGGTCTGCCAGTCCGTGTTGATTTGTACCCTTTCATAGTGCCCTGTTTTGTTTTAGCATCGAACAGCCAAGGAGGTGCATGATGCCATATTCGAAAATTCTGGCCCGCGATATAATGGATGATCATCCGCCCAGCTGTCAGCCGGATGCGTCTGTCGACGAGATTGCCCGCCGCTTTGCCGACGAAAATATCACTGGTATGCTGGTCGTCGATGATCAGCAGCAGTTGCTCGGCGTGATTACCGAGAGCGACCTGATCGACCAGCAGAAGAATCTGCATGTGCCGACGGCAGTCGCGATCTTCGATATGGTGGTCCCGCTGGGCGAGGCACAGTTCGAGGAGGAGCTCGCCCGCATGCAGGCGATGTGCGCCGGCGATCTGGCCCGCAGCGACGTGGTCACGATTAATGCCGATGCCGACCTGGGTGAAATCGCAACGATTATGGCCGACCGCGATATCCATCATCTGCCGGTGCTCGACGGTGACAGCGTGATTGGCATGATCGGCAAGCATGATGTGATCAAGGCGCTGGTGGGCGGCCGCTGAGCAGCGTGACGTATCACAGCAGCAGCGAGCCCGAGACGGCCGCGATCGCGTCCCGCTTCGCCGCGTCGTTGTCTCCAGGCGATGTTGTTGCGCTCTCCGGCGAACTGGGAGCCGGCAAGAGTCTGTTCTGCCGAGCGGTGATGCGCGCGCTGGGCGTGCGCGATGCGGCGCTGCCGAGTCCGACGTTTGCGATTATTCAGGAGTACGGCGGCGACGACTGTCGCGTTGCGCATATGGACTGGTACCGGCTCGACGATGCGGCCGAGATCGAGATGCTCGGCGTGCGCGACTATTTCCGGCCGCCGTGGATTACGCTGATCGAGTGGCCGGAGCGCGGCGGCGGATTGCTGCCGCGTGATGCGGTCCGCGTGCTGCTGGCCTGCGACGGCGAGCAGATCGGGCAGCGTTCGATCCGGATCGAACGGGGGTGAGCTGGGCGGTTGCGGCGGCGCGATGACGCTGGCACCGGCAAACAGCTTCTGCTACATTCCCGGCCCGTCATGAATACACAAACCAGATTCGTTTTTGTTACCGGCGGGGTAGTGTCGTCGCTCGGAAAAGGCATTGCCGCTGCAAGCCTGGCAGCACTGTTTGAGGCACGCGGCCTGCGCGTGACGATGCAGAAGCTGGACCCTTATATTAACGTCGACCCGGGTACGATGAGCCCGTTTCAGCACGGTGAGGTGTTCGTTACCGACGACGGCGCCGAGACCGACCTCGACCTGGGCCATTATGAGCGTTTTACGCATGCAACGATGTCCAAACGCTCCAACTATACAACCGGCCGTATCTATGAGTCGGTGATCCGGCGCGAGCGCCGCGGCGACTATCTCGGCGCGACCGTGCAGGTGATCCCGCATATCACCGATGCGATCAAGAACGCCGTGCTCTCGCTGCGCTCCGACGATGTCGATATCGCGCTGGTCGAGATCGGCGGCACGGTCGGCGATATCGAGTCGCAGCCGTTTCTGGAGGCGATCCGTCAGCTCCGCTTCGATCTGGGCAAGCGCAATACGGCCTATGTGCATCTGACGCTGGTACCGTACATCGCGTCGGCCGGCGAGATGAAGTCGAAGCCGACTCAGCACTCGGTCAAGATTCTGCGCGAGATCGGTATCCAGCCGGATGTGCTGCTCTGCCGCTCCGACCATCCGATTCCGAAGAGTCAGAAGGACAAGATCGCGCTGTTCTGCAATGTCGATCGCGATGCGGTGATCGATGCGCCGGATGTCGATACGATCTACGGCGTGCCGCTGTCGCTGCGCGAGGGTGGGCTCGGCTCGGTTGTGCTGAATCACTTCGGCATGGACGATCCGGAGCCGGACCTGTCGGTCTGGGAGGATATCTGTCGCAGGATCCGCGAGCCGGAGCAGGAGATCCGCATTGCGATGGTCGGCAAATATGTCGAGCTGGCCGATGCCTATAAGTCGGTCAACGAGGCGCTGATCCACGGTGGTATGGAGCATGGCGTGCGTGTGAAGATCGAGTACGTCGATGCCGAATCGCTGGAGCGGAGCGGCACCGGCTGTCTGGCCGATGTGGATGCGATTCTGGTGCCCGGCGGCTTCGGGCAGCGCGGCACCGAGGGCAAGATTGCGGCGATTCAGTATGCGCGCGAGAACGGCGTGCCCTATCTGGGCATCTGTCTCGGCATGCAGCTGGCTGTCGTTGAGTTTGCCCGCCATGTGGCCGGGCTGGATGGCGCGATCAGTTCCGAATTCAATGAGCGCGCCGATCATCCGGTGATTGCGCTGATGACCGAATGGGAGCAGGAAGGCGCACGCGTACAGCGCAGCTCCGACAGCGATCTGGGCGGCACGATGCGGCTCGGCGGTTATCCGTGCCGGATTGTTGAGGGAACGCGCGCGCATGCAGCCTATGGTCAGAGCAAGATCCGCGAACGCCACCGTCACCGTTACGAATTCAATAATACCTACCGGGCACAGCTCGAGGCGGCCGGGCTGGTCGTCTCCGGCACGCTGCCGGACGATTCGCTGGTCGAGATCGTCGAAGTGAAGGATCATCCGTGGTT
>CAYSMR010000136.1:0-5240 GCA_964432195.1 uncultured Zetaproteobacteria bacterium
GGCGTACTGCCGTGTCATCTGCCGGTGTGCGTGCGCATCCGGGCCCGCTCGGGCGGCGATTAATCCAGCGCGCCGGCACAACAGCATTCATGAACGGGCGGATATTTTTTCCGCCTGCGGGCGGAAAATTCTGCCTCCGGATCGTTCCACCTTTTCCCTCTATAACTCTAAACCATTGAAAACAGGTTGTTTTTAAAAACGGGCGTGCTGGCAACACTCTTGCAATAACAGGGCAGGCAAACAATCTGGCAGGAGTAGATCATGCAACTGGGTTTCTTTATTTCAGGCGTCGGCGGGCAGATGGCACAGTACAAGCTCGACAACATCAGCCACAATCTCGCCAATGCCAATACGGTCGGCTACATGGAAGATCGCGCCGCCTTCTCATCATTCATGTCCAGCGAGCTGGGTCGCGAAGGCGCGCCGGAACAGACCTCATCGGCCTTTCTGTCGATGAACAAACAATATGTCAGCACCGAATCGGGCACGATCCGCCATACCGGCAACGGCCTCGATTTTGCGATTCGCGGCAACGGATATTTCCGCGTCCGCGCCGATGACGGTCAGGAGGTATTGACCCGGGCCGGCAATTTCAAACTGGATGCCGACGGCAATCTGCTCACCCAGGGCGGACAGCCCGTGCTTGACCAGGGCGGCTCGCCGATCGTGCTGCCGCGGGGCGAGATCAGCGCCACCGACAACGGTACGATCTATGTCAACGGCGAACCGGCTGCCGACCTGGGCATCGCAACGATCAAGGATACGCGCCGGATCCAGAAACTGGCCGGCGTTCTGCTCCGCACCCCGGCGGACAATATTGGCGAGCCGGACAAGGGCGTCGCGGTCGTGCAGGGCTCGCTGCAGGATTCCAATGTCAATTCGATTCTGGCGATGGCGCAGATGGTCGACACGATGCGCGGCTATCAGTCCATGATGAAAGTCGTCGAACAATACAATCAACAGGCCGGCCTGCTTAATGACAAGGTCGGCGTGGTACAGGGATAAGGGAGTTATATTATGATGCGATCACTATGGACCGCCGCCACCGGCATGGCAGCGCAGAGCCTCAACGTGGATGTCATATCCAATAATATCGCCAATGTGAACACGACCGGCTTCAAACGCGGCCGGGCCAATTTTCAGGATCTGATGTACCAGCAGGTCAAGGCGCCTGGCTCCGAAGCCAGCGCTTCGGGCACGCAGGTGCCGACCGGCATCCAGATCGGCCTCGGCGTCAAGACCGCCGGCGTCGACAGCATTTTCTCCGAAGGCAGCTTCCAGCAGACCAACAATCCGCTCGACCTGACGATTCAGGGGCGCGGGTTCTTCCAGGTGCAGCTGCCCAACGGCGATACGGCCTATACCCGCGACGGCAAATTCAGCGTCGACTCGCAGGGGCAGCTGGTTACCCAGAGGGGCGACCCAGTGCTGCCCGGCATCACCCTGCCGACCGATGCCCAGACCATCGAGATCTCGCCGGACGGCACCGTTTCGGTCGTGCAGGCCGGCGGCGTGCAGACGGTTGTCGGTCAGATCCAGATCGCCGACTTCATCAACCCGGCAGGGTTGACCCATCTGGGCGGCAATATGTTCCAGCCCAGCAACGCATCCGGTGAAGCAGTCGTCGGCAACCCGTCCGAAAACGGACTCGGCTCAATCGGCCAAGGCATGCTGGAGATGTCCAATGTCAGCATGGTCGAGGAGATGGTCAATCTGATCGCCGGCCAGCGGGCCTACGAGATGAACTCCAAGGCAATTCAGGCAGCCGACCAGATGCTGCAGACCGCCAACAACGTGCGGAGATAAGCATGCTGCGCCGCGCCTGTTCGATACGATGGATTGAGCGACTGCTGATGCTGTCTCTGCTGACGCTGCTGCCTGCCATGAGTTTGCCTGCTTTTGCTGTCGCAGCGCCGGATGCCGCGCTGCAGCACTCACTCACATCGTTTTTCGCACATGGCGTAGCGCTGCGCGGCGCAACAGCTGAACTGATTCAGGTAGTGCGCTGGCCGGAAACGCAGGGACCGGTGCGCTGGTCCCTGCCGCTCTCGCTGCACGGCCATCCGCGCCGGCTGTCGCTGATTGCCGAGCAGGGCGGCAAACGCTGGTATGTGCCGGTACGGGTGCACTGGTGGGCGACGGCGATCGTCATGAAACGCTCAGTTTCGGCACGAAGCTTGCTCACTGCGGATATGTTGAAAAAAACACGTACGGATATCGCCGGCGTCAATGGTCGCTGGATCGACAATGCCGCCGAACTGATCGGCATGCGCCTGAACCGGCGCATGGATAAGGGCGATCTGCTGCAGAGCTCGTTTGTCAGGCGGCCGCCGCTGATCAAACGCGGCGATCTGGTGCAGATCCTGCTCGATATCGGCAGCCTGCATGTACGCGCCGAAGGCAAGGCGCTGCGCACGGTCGCTCGCGGTGAACGCATTCTGGTCCGCAATCTGCGCAGCCACGAAGTCATCCAGGCCGTCGCCGAAGATCGCGGCGTCGTACGCATCCGTATGCGGGGATTACCGGGATGAACGCAATCTATGCAACGCGACTCGCGACACTACTGCTGGGCGCCTCTCTGGCGCTGGCCGGCTGCATGCCGAGAGCCGATACCGATGCCAGTGCCAAGCAGGCACAACTGGTCGAGGAGGCGCTGAGCACGCCGATCGCCGATACATCGCACACCGGCTCGCTGTGGGCCAACGGCGGCGCAGGACTGCTCTCCGACCCGAAAGCATCGCGCGTCGGCGATCTGGTCACGGTGCTGGTGTCGGAGAACGCCAAGGCGACCCGCTCGCTCGGCACCAAGCAGAGCAAGAAGTCCGACCGCAAGACAGGCCTCTCCTCCAATCTGAAATATGGCGGCGCGCTGGGCAACAAGGACTCCAATCCGTCCCTCGATATTGCAATGAGCAACTCGAAAACTTTCGATGGCGCAGGCTCGACCAACAACTCGGATACGCTGACCGCCAGCGTCACATCGGTCGTCACGCATGTCTACCCGAACGGCAACATGCGCATCGTCGGCAAGCGGCTGCTCAATGTGAATCATGAACCGCAGGAGATCACGTTCTCCGGCATCATCCGGCCGATCGATATCACCTCCGATAATACCATTCCGTCGGCCAAGGTGGCACAGGCGAAAATCAGCTACGGCGGCACCGGCGCGCTGGCCACGGTGGCGCACGAGGGCTGGCTCTCCCAGACACTGGATCAGATATGGCCATTCTAACCCGTCTCACCCGCAGCGGCCTACTGCTGCTCATCACACTCGCAGTGCTGCCGGCAGCCGCGCATGCTGAACGCATCAAGGATCTGGCCGATATCGAAGGCGTGCGCGGCAATGCGCTGGTCGGCTACGGTCTCGTCGTCGGCCTGAACGGCACCGGCGACTCCAGCACCTCATCCCCGTTCACGGTCAAGACGATTACCGCGCTGCTGGAGCGCCTCGGCGTCAATGTGCGCGCCGATCTCGCCAAAATGAAACCGAAGAATATCGCCGCAGTCATGGTCACGGCCGAACTGCCGCCGTTCGCCCGCCCCGGCAGCCAGCTCGATGTCACGGTCTCCAGCATCGGCGACGCCAAGAGCCTGAGAGGCGGCACACTGCTGGTTACGCCGCTGCTTGGCGGCGACGGCCGTCCCTACGCCGTCGCCCAAGGCGGCATCTCGATCGGCGGTTTTGCGATCAGCGGCAAGGGCGCAAGCACGACGAAGGGACACCCGACAGCCGGCCGCATCCCCAACGGCGCGCGCATCGAACGCGCCGCGCCGCGCGGCCTCGCCGCCGACCAGGATCATATCACGCTGACACTGCACAATCCCGATTTTACGACAGCCGGAAATATGCAGGATGCGATCAACGCCGTACTCGGCAAGGGCATGGCGCAGGCGCTCGATTCGGGCACCGTGCGCGTCTGGAATCCGGAGGGCAACGCCGTCGCGCTGATCGGCAAGATCGAACAGATCAATGTCGCGATCGATCATCCGGCGATTGTCATTGTTGATGAACGCACCGGCACGATCGTTATGGGCCAAGAGGTGCGCATCGATACCGTCGCCGTCGCGCACGGCAATATCACTGTCAGCGTGGCCGAAAATCCGCAGGTCTCCCAGCCCAACGCCTTCGCCGCAGGCCAGACCACGACCGTCGATCGCACCAGCCTTGATGTCAAAGAGGATGAGGCGAAACTGGTCGTGCTGCCCAAGCAGGTGTCGCTATCGCAGCTGGTCAATGCGCTCAACGCCGTCGGAGCGACCCCGAGCGATCTGATGGCCGTGCTGCAGGCAATCAAGGCGGCCGGCGCGCTGCATGCCGAACTGAGGACGATGTAATGCGCGATCTGGTCGAATCGGTCATCGACGGGCTGCTACAGCAGGAGCGGATGCAGCAGCGGCGCTCGCCGCGCAAAATCCAGCCGCAGCAGCATCAGGTCCACTACCTGAACAGCGGCGGACAGGTGCGCGATGCGCACAAACAGCGGGATCCGGAGCTGTGGAAGGTCAGCACCCAGTTTGAAGCGATCTTCGTCCAGCAGATGCTCTCGGAGATGCGTAAGACCGTGCACAAATCCGGCTTCATGCCCAGCGGCTTTGCCGAGGATGTGCATGCATCGATGATGGATGAGGCGATTGCGCAATCCAGCGTCCGCCACAGCAACTTCGGCATTGCCGAAAATATCTACCGCCAGCTGCAGGCGGCGCAGTCAGCCAGAGAAACACAGGCGGAAGATGCGCCGGCTCAAGGAATTTCGGCATCTGCCGATAAGTTAAAGATGCATGATCAAGCGATATTGGAGGCAGCCAGCAATGCGCATTAACGGACCGGGCGGACTCACGACGATTCAGAAGGCCGGCGGCACGGCCAAAGGCAAGAGCACTGCGCGCGGCAGTGGCGATTCGGTCAAGGTCAGCGATGCGGCATCGCTGCGCGAAAAGGCGCAGACCATGCTCTCCGAGATGTCCGACGTGCGCATGGAGCGCATCGAGGCGATCCGTGATGCGCTGGAGAGCGGCACATTCAAGTCCGACAGCCGGCAGGTCGCGACGCGCATTGTCAGCAATGCGCTGGCGGAGCATATGTCATGGTCATGAACAGCGAACAGGATACGCTGATGCAGCAGCTGCAACCGCTGCTCGAGGCAATGGATGCCTGCGCCCGCCGCCTCGAACAGATCACCGAGGCCGAATATGATGCGATCCGCAGCCTCGATGCCGATCTAATCCTGAATACCGGCCGC
>CAYSMR010000137.1:0-5225 GCA_964432195.1 uncultured Zetaproteobacteria bacterium
TGCAGATTGGCATCCTTGCTCCATGACCAGCCGAATGGTTTATCCCGGTCGTCGCACAGCAGCGGATAGATTGCCGAGAGACGGACCAGATCGCGCTGCAACGTACGCGGCGTTGTCGTGAAGCCCTCATCGGCCAGAGCGTGCATCAACTCCGTGGTTGAAATCTTGGATGGCTGTCGCGGAATCAGCCGCAACATCTGCCACTGGCGCATCAATGTGTCACTCATTGTTCCACTCCTTGCGGATCTCCTGCTTCAATTTCTTGCGATCATAATCTTTGGGCGAACGTTGCACCTGCGTTGGCGGCGGGCTCTTTTTGCGCACTTTCACATCACCGGGCTTGATCCTTCCGATCTTCTCCCGCTTAGCCATCGAAACGCACCTGAACCATCCGCCCCTGCAGTGCAAAATGGATCCATGTCTCTACTGCCGCCGAGCCGAACACCCGGGACACAGCCTGACGATAGAGGTAGAGCTGACCGGCATAGGTAATCGCCCGCTCCGGCAGTTCATCAAGGCTGGCGGTGATATTCTTGTGATCGATAATGCTCTGGCCGGCATCGCCTTGAACCAGCATGTCAATCCAGCCACGCACAAGCTGGTTGTTCATGCGCATTTGCATCGGCCATTCCCGTTGCGCCGCTGCGCCCGGCCATTGCCCGGAGAGCCAGGCACGGAAGCGTTTGCTGATCCCGATCAGCTGCGCCGGCTTCAGCGCGCCGTCCACGCCCCAGTCGGAGAGCAGGCAAGCGGCCATATCTTGACGGCGGGCATCGCCAAGAGACGGGTGGTCTGCGCCGAGGAAGTGATGGACTGCCTCACCCAGCCGAGCGCCATCGGCTCCCTGTCCGAGTGCAACCGGATCGCCGAGTTCGATCATGCGACCGATCGTCGCAACAACGCCATCCGGCAGTGTATAGCTGCTCGGAGAGATCGAGTGCGGGAGGTGGTCCGCGGTTGATAATGGCTGTGCCGGAATTCGCCACGATGGCCGCTTGACGGACACCCCTTGCGAGTCATCCTCGGCGGAAAGCTGCCAGGGAGTGCAATCAAATGACGCATCGCCAATGGAAATGACCGGTTTCTCATCTGTCTCCGGCAGCGCCAGCCCACCTTCCGCATTGCCGGCCAGCGCATCCAGCCATGCCAGCTTCCTGGACGCGGGTCGCGTCAGTATCAGATAATCGCGTGCTCGGGTGATGCCGACATACATCAGCCGGCAGCGCTCGGCCTGCTCTATCGATGCCGCCTGTTTCCAGGCTGCGGATTGCTGCATGGTTCCGGTAAAGGGCAGATGCTTTCCTGATAGCGGCTCCGGCCAGTAGCGGATCGTCCGGTTCGCCAGCGGCCGGGATGGATCAAAGCGCTCCGCCCCCAATACATGCAAGCCAAAGGGCGAACACTTCGGCCCGGAATCCAGATCGGCAAGGATAACCAGCGGCCACTCCAGCCCCTTCGATCTATGATAGGAGCAGACCTGCACCGTCTGCTCGCCTCGCCCTTCCGGCTCGGTCGGGCTTTCCAGGTTGGAGAGCCAGTAGATCAGTCCGGGCAGGCTTGCCCCCTCATGGCGGGAGCTGCAGGCATCCTGATACTGCAATACCAGCTCGCCCATCGCATCCAGATTGGCCATCGCCTGTTCCGGGTCGGGCTGTGCAAACAGCTGATCGCGAATGCCAAACAGATCGAGGATGTCGTGGAACAATTCGGCGGGCGCTGCATCCGCAGCCCTGTTTTTCAGCTGTAGTAACGCATGAATACGGGTATCCTTTCTCCATGATTCAAAAGCATTTTCCGGATTATTTATTAACAATCTAAGCCAGCCGGACGCAGCAGCATGATCCGGCAGATAACGCACCAGTTCCGTCAGGGCCAGCGTGTCTTCGCTATCGAGCAACAGGCGCATGCCTGCCAGCACAGCCGAACAGACCGGCGCGGCAAACAGGCTGCCGCGCCCATACGATGCGGCGATCCCCTCCTCTCCCAGCGCCTCGGCCACTTCGGCGCAATTGCTATTGGTGCGGCATAATACCGCAATATCACTCGCTTTCAGGCTGCGCAGCTCGCCGCTCTCTCGATCCTCGATTCGCCACTGCTCCGCCTCACGCAGCAGCCTGCCTATGCCTTTGGCAAGCGCTGCATAGCGCAGCGATTTTCTGCTGCCGTGGAGATGCCAGATCCCGAGTGCGCTGGACTGCTCCTGATGATCGACCCGTTGCGGATGCAGACGCACCCGCTCAGGCGGAATCAGGCCTGCAAATGCCTGTTCAAACAGCCTGTTCGCGAAATGGACCAGTTCAGGGCGCGAGCGCCATGAATGCTCCAGCACATCCAGCTGATCATCGTTCAGGTTAGCGATCACTTCATCCATCAGTTCCGGATCGGCACCGCGGAAGCCGTAGATCGCCTGTTTCTGATCACCGACCCAGACCGAACGATCGACCAGCGCGCTCAAGCGGGTAAACAGGGCCATCTGAATCGGGCTGGTATCCTGAAACTCATCGACCATCACCAGATCGATCCGCTCCCTGAGCCGCTGGCAGACAGCCGAATGATCGAGCAGCGCCAGCACCTTGCTCTCCTGATCGACAAAATCCATCAGGCCATTGGCGTGTTTATAGGCATCGAACGCATCCATGGCCTCGGCCGCGCATTCAAATACGCCGCTAATCAGGGTTTCGATATCGCGATGCAGATCCGGATGATGTTGCACCCTGAGCGCATAATCCCTCACGCCATCCAGACACGCATCGGCCCCGCTGCGTTTGCCGGCAGAGATCCCCGCCATCGAACTCCAGTCCGACCAGAGCGCATAACCGTGACTGATCGCATGGCGACAGCGTCGAAGCGCCCTGATCGCACTGCCTGTCACCTTGCTCTGATCATCGATTGCCTCGATGGCTGCAAGCGCCTGTTCCAGGCAATCAAGCAACCCGTTGTCAGACACCGATTCACTTGCCGGGCCCAGCAACGCGATCAGCCCATCCAGCGACTCCTTTGCCATCGAACGAATATCGTTCGTACTCAGGCCATTGGCACGCGCCAGATCGACAATCTGCTGTACATCCTTCTTCCAGTCCGGCTTCTGCTGAAATCCGCTGCCGCTGCCATCGCGGCCCAGCCTGCGGGCAGGATCCGCCAGCCTCGGATAGAACTCGCCGATCTGACGGGACACCGACAGCAGAAACAGGCGATCCGACTCCTCTTCGGGCAGGATGTCGATCGACGGACTCAGCCCGGCTTCAAAGGCAAACTCCCTGAGCAGCCGCGCACAGATGCTGTTGACCGTGCCGATATAGGCATCGGAGAGCGAGGCCGCCTGAGCGCGCAACTGCGACGCATCAATGCCTCTGTCCCGAATCACCTCTGCATCCGGCTGAACCAGTTTCTGACGAATACGTTCGGTCAGTTCAGCCGCCGCCTTGTTGGTAAAGGTGACGGCCATGATCCGCTCAGGCGCAGTGCCGGACGCGACTGCATCGAGCACCATTCGGGTTAATGAGTAGGTTTTTCCGGAGCCGGCGCTGGCGCTGATCAGTTTGAGATTATGCATCCTCATTTACCTCCCCGTTCAGTCCGCAGAGCGCCGCGAAATCGCAGAAGTTGCATGGCGGCTCCAGATAGATCTCTCCGTTCTGTTCGCACGCATCCTCGCGCGCCTTGCGTTCAGCATCATCCAGCATGCCTGCGGCCAGCGCCTCGCCGGAGCGAATCTGCGCCAGGGCTGAAGCCACGCTCCTTCTGACCCGCTGCCAGCCATCTTCGATCGACACATCCGTCTCCACCACATCGGCCGCAAATGCCGGGAACATCGTCACCATCTCCCGTTTCGGAATCAGGTAGTAGGCCACAGGGCTCTGGCTTCTGCCCAGCATGCGCGCATAGGTAATCAGCTGCACATCCCTGCCCTTCTCGATCTTTTTACGATAAAAATTGCTGTAGGAGTATTTGAAATCGATCACATGTGGCCGACCTTCCGCATCGAATGCAATCACATCGGCCCGGCCATTGACCGGGATGCCATCCAGCGTGGTACGAATCCACTCCTCGCACTCCAGCCGTACAAAGCCTGCTGCGGCAAAATGCCGCGCGACATCGGCAGCCGCATCGACAATGCGCCTCTCTGTCTCCGCATAGTCGAAGCGGTTCTCCGGCAGCAGCAGCTCCGCAGCCATTTCCGGTACGCGCCGTCGATAACTCGCTCGCGCGCGGCTTGCTGCTTCATCCTGCGTCGGCACGCTGCCGGGTGAAAAGAGATCCTCGAGCACTTGATGCGCAAGCAGGCCGGTCACCGTACGCCGGTCCGGAAAGCACATCATATCCGAGGCCGCTACCCTCTTCTGCTCCAGCAGCCATTTGAACGGACAGCCGAACATGGTATCCAACGCCGATGGAGAGAGCTTGTCCGGACGGAAATCCGGCAGAGGATCAAAGCGTTTGACGGCCGATTCCGGGGACGTATCCCGGCCGGCCACCGGTTCCATGTTCAGCACCCGCCCCATCAGCGTGGCAGTAGCGCCGGTAAAGAGCTCCAGCGCATCAAGGTGGCTACAACTCTCTCGCAAGCGTTCCTCCGCCTCAATCTCGAACCATAGCGGGTGCAATGCAGTGACGCTGCCCGACAGCTCTCGTGGCCGGCAGAGCAACAGGCGTTTGCATCGGCTCAACGCCGAAAGCCAGCTGTTCCGCTCCCGTCTGCGGGCAACATCCTTTTCATCCAGCATCACGCCATGCTCAGCCAACCAGCGCCGCTCCACCTCATCCCAGATATCGGCGTCTGGCGATGACGGGTCGGTAAAGCCCCACCAGATCAGCGTATCAACCGGAGCAGCCAGCTGCACCGGATCGCCAATCACGCCCCAGGCGGAAGCCTCGCGCCTGTTGTCTGCAGAACGGCCGGGACCGATCACATCATCGACAATCCGTTCGAGCAACGGCTTGCTGATCCGGTCCAGCGTTTCGAGGATCATCACCATGTCCCGGCAGTGCCCCATTGCTACGGCCGCAGCGGGGATTTGCGACGCCTGGACTGCCAGATGCCGGCTCAGCCGCTGTACGGCCCGGATAATCACCCCGCACGGCGCCTCCTCTTCGGCGGATATCCGATCCAGCCTCAGCCAGTGATCCAGCTCATCGGCAAAAGTCTTCGCCGCCGATGCTGCCTGTCCCTCATCCGTGCCGTCCCTGATCAGAAACCGGGCTTTATCCGTTGCAATTTCATCAAG
>CAYSMR010000138.1:0-5223 GCA_964432195.1 uncultured Zetaproteobacteria bacterium
AGTCACACCTTAGCAGCGCCTACAGGCTGTCCAAAGGATGGGGCCAGCTCAGTCGTCCCGCGTATAACCGGTATTACGCTCGAATGCCGCATTACAATAGATAATCGGTTCGCCATTATCGCAAATCGCAATGCCGGCTGTCGCATCCTCGATGGCGCGATTGCGCAGATACAGGGCCTGCTCATAGCCCCCCTGCTTACGCGCGTCCGCATCGCAAAAACAGCAGCAGCGATGTCATTAGCCAAACCAGCACGGACGTCCAGATAACCAGATAGCGGATCGATACGGCAACGGCCTCCAGCATCGCAGCCGGATAGCGGGAGACAACCTTCCAGAGCCGCTGCAGATGCTGCCGCGAGACAACGAGTTGCCCGGCCTGTTTAAAAGCCGCAAACGGACGTACCGTCGCAAAACTGAACAGCGCACCGCGCGCATAAAACTGACCGCTTCCGGCAGCGCTGATCCGCACCCACGCCTCAGGGTCCGCCACGGCCATTGTCTCCCCGACGCGATCGGAAAACATAAAACCCCATGCCTGTTCCGGATCTGGATGCGACAGCCAGTAACCGCCCTCGTTAAGCAGCATCGCCTCTCCATTGCCCGGCGTCGCCACCTGCCGATAGCGGTGCAACATGTCCACTGCCCTGTGGTTGATCACCAGCACGCCGGCCGGATGCCCGTCCGCGTCGGGTACCGGCAACGCAAACCGGATTACCGGTTTAAACGGCCGCTCCACCCGTCCATGCTCGATATTCAGTTCCATCGGCGAGATGTAGAGCTGATCCATGCCCATCGCGATGGTGGCGCGAAAATAATCGCGATCGCCCTTATACTGCAGGGCCGACTTAGCGACGACCACCGGCCCATCAGCGCCGGCATTGACGCGCAGACGCTCCATACCGGCTGCATCGATGAAGCGAATCTGGTCGAACAGATCATTATTCTACATCACAGAGGAGAGGTCCAGAGCAAAGCTAGCGCGATCCGCCGCTGTCCGGGTCAGCCCATGAGCCTGCATCTGATCGCGCAGGAATGAGAGCGTATAGGCGATAAAGCGCAGATCGGTCGTAAGCACGGCCGCCTGAATCTGCACATGATGCGCCTCTTCAACGGCAATCTTAGCTCGCTCATCCGCCAGCACAGATAGAGGCCGGCCAGCACGGCAATGACAATGGCTGCGATCAGCATCAGGCCCCCCCCCCTGCGCCAGCGGCGGCAGCACCCGCCCCGGCGGTTCCTCGTCAGCCATCGCGGTGGGGCCTGCGCAACATCAGCGCGGATGCCGCCGGCATATCAACGAATGCGGGTAATCAGGGCCACCGCCTCTGCAGCGATACCCTCCTTGCGTCCGGTAAAGCCCAGCCATTCGGTCGTTGTCGCTTTGATATTGACCTCTTCCTCGGTCACAAACAGCAACCGGGCCAGAATCTTCTTCATCTCGGGAATATGCGGCGCCATCTTCGGTTCCTGCGCAATAATCGTGCAATCAACATTGCCGACTGCCCAACCCATCCGTTTGAGCATGCTGACAGTCAGCGAGACAAACAACGCGCTGTCGGCGTTCTTATAATTCGGGTCCTTATCCGGAAAGTGGAAGCCGATATCGTTCAGGCCGGCCGCGCCAAGTAGCGCGTCGCAGATCGCATGACTGAGCACATCGGCATCGGAGTGGCCAGCCAGGCCGCGCTCGTATGGAATGGTCACACCACCGATCACCAACCGCCGCTGATCGGCAAACGGATGCACATCAAACCCCTGTCCCACGCGAATATTCACTTTCATCGTCAATCCCCTCGTTGTTACAGCGCTGATTTCAGCATTTCGTTCTGATTATCGCCAGCATGACAATAAACCAGCACCCCCTTAAACTACGCCTGCCGGCGCATAAACTCAAACATTCGATTGACTGGCCGCCCCCGCTTCATCGGCCAGCGCCGCCTCCAGCCAGGCCAGATCGGCCATCGTCGTGATCTTGCGATTGCGCGCATCGCCGCGGCTGACATGTACATCGAATCCGGCCGCCTCCAGCAGAGATGCGTCGTCGGTATGCAGATGCAGCCGCTCCGACTCGATCGCCAGCGCCTGCTCGAACCAGTCGCGCCGGCCCGCCTGCGGCGTCTGGACAGCGACCAGCCGGCTGCGCGGCGGCGTCTCGACCACCCTGCCCTGATCATCGATGCGCTTGATCGTATCCACAACCGGCACCCCCGGCACGGCAGCCCCGAAACGCTCGGCCACATCGAGCACATCGGCCAGCAGCGCCGGCGACGGCAGCGGGCGGGCCGCATCATGCACGGCAACCAGCTCGATATCCGGCGGCAGTGCGACCAGCCCGCGCTGCATCGAGATCGAACGCTCCGCGCCGCCGACAACCGGCTTCAGCAGCTCAAACGGAAAAGACCGGCCTTGCACGAGAGCAGCGAAATGCCTGTCGCCTTCGGCGATCACCGGCTGCACCACGCGAATGCGCGGCTCCCGCGCCAGATGTGTAAGCGTATGCAGCAGGATCGGCTGACCGCCGGCCACAACATACTGCTTGGGCAGCGCGCCGCCGAAACGGCTGCCGCTGCCGGCCGCCAGTAGTAATACGCCTGTCTTCATGGCTCGGATTGTGGCGACCGACACCGCACGGTCAATGGTCGGAATATGAAGGCCGGAATGCGATTGACAGCATCACGCCGCTCAGGCTGCATATGCAGATGCTAAACCTGCTGGAAGCGATGACCACGCGTTACGGCGTACGCGTTTCAACGATCATACTGGTGTTCGTCGCCATTTTCACGGCCACGTTCTACGATTATCTCTATTACGACGTCATCCAGGGTATCAAAATGTATCCGGGCTGGTTCTACTCCGATCTGCTGATCGCAACGGCGGTCGGCGGCCCGGTTATCTGGCTGCAGCTTTCGCTGACTGCCCGGAGCCTCAACCAGCAGCATAAACTCAATACCGCACTCGGGCGCGTCCGCGAGCTGCAATCGATCCTGCCGATGTGCGCCGACTGCAAAAAAATCCGCGATGAACAAGGGCAGTGACAGGATGCCGACGACTATATCCGCGACCATACCAATTCAAAGGTCTCGCACGGCTTCTGTCCTGATTGCCAGCGCGACCTGTGCCAGTAGCATGCCGCGCCCGGATTCAGCAACGGGACGCCAACCCGTCAGGCAGTACCGGATGAATCAGCACTGCCCAGGCAATGGCCAAACCGTGCTTTTGCCGGAGCGAACTGATGATTGCCAGGATGGCAACAAATCAGCATCACCATAACAGATCGAGGACGCCCATGAGCCAGCACGAGCTAGCCAAAACCTATGACCCGCAGGCGGTTGAACCAGCCATCAATGACCAGTGGCTGAACTCAGATGCATTCAAGCCCGCGCCGGGCGACGAGAGCTACAGCATCGTGATTCCGCCGCCGAACGTGACCGGCAGCCTGCACATGGGCCACGCCTTCACATTCACGATTCAGGATACGCTGATCCGCTGGCAGCGCATGCAGGGCAAATCGACGCTGTGGCAGCCGGGCACCGATCATGCCGGCATCGCCACGCAGATGGTCGTCGAACGGCTGCTCGACAAGGAGGGCGTCCACCGCCGCGACCTCGGCCGCGAACGCTTTCTCGACCGTGTCTGGGAGTGGAAAGAGCACTCAGGCGGTACGATCGTCAATCAGCTCAAACGCCTCGGCGCATCCTGCGACTGGTCGCGCGAGCGCTTCACGCTCGATGAAGGGCTCTCCCGCTCGGTGCGGGAGGTGTTCGTCCGCCTCTATGAGGAGGGGCTGATCTATCGCGGCAAGCGGCTGGTCAACTGGGATCCGGTGCTGGAGACGGCCGTCTCCGATCTGGAGGTCGTGCATGACGAGGAGCAGGGCCATTTCTGGCACATGTGCTACCCGCATGCCGATGATCCGTCGAGGCATGTCATTGTCGCGACAACCAGGCCGGAAACAATGTTCGGCGATGCGGCTGTCGCCGTGCATCCGGATGATGAGCGCTACAGGGATCTGATCGGCAAACAGCTGATCCTGCCGCTAACCGGGCGCACGATTCCGGTCATCGCCGATGAGTACGTCGATCCCGAATTCGGCACCGGCTGCGTCAAGATCACGCCGGCGCACGATTTCAACGACTACGAGGTCGGCAAGCGCCACGATCTGCCGCTGATTAATATCCTGACGCCGCAGGCGCATATGATCGACGACGAGGTCGTGCCGGAGAAATACCGCGGCATGGAGCGCTATGAAGCGCGCGAGCATGTCGTCGCCGATCTCGATGCCGAAGGGCTGCTGCACAAGATCGAGGAGCATACCCACCAGGTCGGACGCGGCGACCGCTCGCACGCGGTGCTCGAGCCCTATCTGACCGACCAGTGGTATGTCGATATCAAGCCGCTTGCCAAGCCGGCCATCAAGGCGGTCGAGGACGGAGACATCCGCTTCGTGCCGCAGTTCTGGGAGAAGACCTATTTCGAGTGGATGCGCAACATCCAGGACTGGTGCATCTCGCGTCAGCTCTGGTGGGGACACCGCATTCCTGCCTGGTATTGCGACGACTGCGACCATATCACGGTCAGCCGCGAAACGCCGGAGTGCTGCGCCGGCTGCGGCTCGAACCGGATACATCAGGATGAGGACGTGCTCGACACCTGGTTCTCGTCCGGCCTGTGGCCGTTCTCGACGCTCGGCTGGCCGGA
Organism: uncultured Zetaproteobacteria bacterium; assembly: GCA_964432195.1. Taxonomy (GTDB): domain Bacteria; phylum Pseudomonadota; class Zetaproteobacteria; order Mariprofundales; family Mariprofundaceae; genus Mariprofundus. The sequence continues at coordinate 4,699 of CAYSMR010000138.1, forward strand.
CAAGACGCCGGAGCTGGAGCAGTACTACCCGACCAATGTGCTGGTCACCGGTTTTGACATCATCTTCTTCTGGGTAGCCCGGATGATTATAATGGGGCTGAAATTCACCGGCCAGGTGCCGTTCCGCGATATCTACATCCATGCGCTGATCCGCGATGCCGACGGACAGAAGATGTCCAAGTCCAAGGGCAACGTGATCGACCCACTGGAGATGACCGATCGCTACGGCGCCGATGCGCTGCGCTTCACGCTAGCCCATATGGCGACGCCCGGGCGCGATGTGAAGCTCGATACCAAGCGCATCGAATCGAACCGCAACTTCATGAACAAGATCTGGAATGCGGCCCGCTTCGTCTTCATGAACCGCGGCGATGCGACGCCCGATGCATCGCTGCGCCCGGTGCTGGACGTCAACCGCTGGATTCTCGCCGAACTCGATGCGGTCACGACCGAAGTGGATAAGGCGCTGACCGAATACCGCTTCAATGAGGCGGCCGCGGCGCTGTACAACTTTATCTGGGGCAC
>CAYSMR010000139.1:0-5138 GCA_964432195.1 uncultured Zetaproteobacteria bacterium
GCTGTTCGGAGATGCGTTCGTCGATATTCTCGCGGATCTTGGTTTGCACCTTGCTGACATTGAGCTCACGATTGAGCAGCGATGCGACCTTCTTCAGGCGGTCGAAGATCGGGTAGGTCTCCAGAATATCCTGCAGATCCTCGCGGCTGGCCGTGGTCAGGCTGGCGGCGAAATCGGCCAGCCGGTTCGGCTCGTTGACGTCGAAGCGGGAGGCGAACAGGCGCAGCTCCTCCTCATAGAGCGGATTGTGCTTGAGCAGCTCCTTGATCGTATTGATCACGGCCACGGTATAGGCGCGCAGCGTGATATTGTCCTCATAGCTGGTCTCAGGGCGGTAGCGAGCCTTGACCCGGATCGGGTTTTTACTGGTCAGGAAACCGGTGATCTGGAAACGGCGCAGGCATTCGATGACTAGATGCAGACCGTGCCCCTCGATCTCGACGGCTTTGGTAATGCGCGCAACGACGCCGACTTCGTAGAGGTTTTCAGGCGCATAGGGGGCATCCTCGTCGCGCACCAGCACGAGGCCGACATGTTGTTCGTGGCTGGCGGCCAGATCGCGGATCACCTTGGTCATCTCCGCGCCCTCATAGACCAGCGGCACCACCAGGCCGGGGAACAGCGGCCGGTTGGAGAGCGGCAGCAGCGTCAGCTGTTCGGGCAGGACCTCGTCGGCGCGCACCAGCTGCGCGGAACCGGCATGCTGCGGGCCGCCGCTCTCTTCGATAATTTCGGGGTCGTGAATCGTCTCTGCACTCATTACCTGTTTTTAAGGCGTTGTTCACTGGATTTCAAGTCTTGAATTTGCATCATGGCTACCCCACATTTATGGCTCATATAAATCGAGGAGGATTTATGCGCAGTTTCAAAGGCCTGTTCATGCTGATTATCACCAATCTGCTGGTGTTTCTGACGCTGGCGATTTCGGGCAGCATTATTATCAATTTTATTCTGCCGGCGTTCGGCATCGACATGCGCGGCTCGTTTGCAACCTCACAGTTCGCGTGGGCGATGGTATTCGGTTTCGGCGGCGCATTTGTCTCGCTGTGGATGTCCAAGCCGATGGCCAAGCGGATGTATCGCATGCAGCAGGTGATCAATCCGACGACGCCGAAGGAGCGGCTGGTCTACAATACTGTGCAGGAGTTGGCGGCGCGCGAGGGGATCAAGATGCCCGAGGTCTGGGTCTACTGGGATGATGCGCCCAATGCTTTCGCGACCGGTCCGTCGCGCAATAATTCGATGGTGGCGGTCTCCTCGGGGCTGGCGATGGCGCTCTCCGATGATGAGCTCAAAGCGGTGCTGGCGCATGAGATGGGCCATGTCGCCAACGGCGATATGGTGGCCACGACGCTGCTGCAGGGGCTGATGAACACATTTGTCTACTTCCTGGCCAGTATGATTGCCCGACTGGTCGCCAGCGCCGGCTCGCGCGATGGCCAGATGAACTATATGCTCTATTTCATTGTCGACATGGTGCTGCAGATCCTGTTCTCGATTCTGGCGATGATTGTCGTCATGTGGCATTCGCGCCGGCGCGAGTTCCGGGCCGATGCATTTGCCGCCCGCGCTTACGGGGCCGACAGCATGATCCGTGCACTGCAGAAGATCGACTATCTGGCCCGTCAGCATGCGCCGGTCGAGGAGGAGGAGAGCGAGTCCGTGCTGGCGCCGAAGGATGCGCTGGCAACGATGAAAATCCACGGCAAGGCCAACGGACTGATGCATCTGTTCGCATCGCATCCGACGACCGAGGCGCGCATTGCCGCGCTGCGCTCGCTGCAGCGTTAATTCATCCAGCTCTTCCGGCGTTACGGCTGCACCCTGTGTGCTGATCGCACAGGGGTCGCGCCGCGCCGGCGCATCAGGGCTTGACTCCGGCCGCTTCCCGCCGAATCCTCGCAGCATGAAACATCAGACTGCGGCGATGCTGGTGATCGGCAATGAGGTGCTCTCCGGGCGTACGCGCGAAGCCAATGCCTGGCTGGCGGCGCGGCGGCTGTTCGAGCGCGGTTGCCGGCTCTGCGAGATCGCCGTGATCCCCGATGACGAGACGGCGATCGTCAAGACGCTGAACCGGCTGCGGGCCGGATTCGATGCGGTGATTACCTCCGGCGGCATCGGCCCGACCCATGACGACATCACGATGGAATCGGTGGCGCGCGCGTTCGGCGTCAGGCTGGTCAAGCACCGTTTTATTGTGCAGGCGATGACCGAATACTACGGCAGCGACGGCATGAACGACGGACGCAGGCGCATGACGCGCGTGCCCGCTACCGCGTCGCTGATCCTCTGCGAAAAGACGATCGCACCGGGCGTGCGTGTCGACAATGTCTATGTGCTGGCCGGCGTGCCCGATATTTTCGCGTCGCAGTTGGATGCGATCCTTGATGATTTCGGCTCTACCCCCTACCGGCGCAGGGAAATCGAGGTGGAGCTGCCCGAGAGCCTGTTTGCGGTACAGCTGACAGCGATTCAGACGGCCTATGATGATGTCGAGATCGGCTCCTATCCGGGGCGCTGCGGGCCGAAACCGTGCGGCAAGATCTGCCTCTCCAGCCAGAATCCGGAACGATTGCAGCAGGCTGCGGCCGATGTCGAGGCGATGCTTGCAGCGCTACAGTCCGGTTCGTGATCAGCGCATCCCCAGGGCGCACTGATGACAGGCATCCTGCCGTTGCTGGCGGCGGCACAGCCGCCTTATCTATCCTGATGTAATGCTTGGTGAGTAACGGCAGCCCGTCCGCAGGCTGCTGCCCGGTGATGATCGTATAGGCGCGGATCTGGTGTCCCGGCGTCTGAACGCTATGCGCCGCGGGCGACACCGCGGCGCGGCGTGTCAGATATGGATGGCTCGATCGTCCGAATCGAGCACCGATTCGTGGATCATCTCCGAGAGCGTCGGATGTGGGAACATATGGTGGGCCAGTTCGGCCTCGGTCGTCTCCAGCGTTCGCGCGACGCCGAGCGAGACAATCATTTCGGTCGCCTCGGCGCCGACGATATGCGCGCCCAGCAGTTCGCCGGTCTCGGAGTGGAAGATCGTTTTGACCATGCCGTCGGTTTCGGCCAGTCCCATCGCCTTGCCGTTGGTGTTGTAGGCCATGCGGCCGACCTTGTATGGAATGCCTTCATCCTTGCACTGCTGTTCGGTCTTGCCGGTCGAGCCGATCTGCGGCTGGCAGTAGGTGCAGCCCGGCACATTGCCGTAATCGACCTTGTGCGGATGTTTGCCGGCAATCGCCTCGACGCAGACAATGCCTTCGTGGCTGGCGACGTGAGCCAGCGCCGGCGCGCCGACGACGTCGCCGATCGCATAGATGCCCGGGTGGTCGGTGCGGTACCAGTCATCGACGGCGATCGTGTTGCGCTCGATCTGCATCTGCGTGTGCTCCGCGCCGATCTGCTCGGTATTGCCGATCACGCCAACGGCGACCAGGCAGACATCGCCCTCGATGCACTCCTGCTTGCCGTTGCGCTGATACTCAACGACGGCCGCGCCATCGACATTGCGCGCCGATGAGACCATCGCGCCGGTGATGATATTGATCTTCTGCTTCTTGAATGCGCGCGCGACCACTTTGGAGATCTCGTGATCCTCGAGCGGCAGGATCTGGTCGGCCGCCTCGATGACGGTTACTTCCGAACCCATCGCATTGTAGAAATAGGCGAACTCCATGCCGATCGCGCCGGAGCCGATCACAACCAGCTTCTTCGGCAGCGCTTTTGGCGCCAGCGCCTGTTTGTAGGTGATGATCACCTCATTGTCGACCTCCATGCCCGGGAATGCGCGGGCCCGCGCGCCGGTGGCGACAATGACATGTTTGGCTGTCACCTGCGTCGCGTTGCCCTCGGCATCGGTGACCATCAGCCGGTTGCCGGCCTCGAAGGAGGCAGTGCCCTGGATATGTTCGACGCTGTTCTTCTTGAACAGGAAGCCGATTCCCTTGTTCAGTTTGGCCGAAATCGCGCGCGAGCGCGCCACGGCCTTGTCGAGATCGGGATTGGCTGCGCTGACGCCGAGGCCGAGCTCGTCGCCGCTGTGCTTGATAATATTGATCACCTCGGCAGTGCGCAGCAGCGCCTTGGTCGGGATGCAACCCCAGTTCAGGCAGATGCCGCCCAGATGGGTCGATTCTATGCAGGCAGTCTTCAGGCCGAGCTGGGCGGCGCGGATCGCGGCAACATAGCCGCCGGGGCCGGCGCCGATTACTACGACGTCATATTCGCCGTCGGCATTGAACAGGCCGGCCGGTTTCAGCTCGAGCTCGTCCTCCTCCTCGACGGCCACGGCCGCATCGTGCACGGCATGGCCGATTTCAGCTGCCGCCTGCGCTGCCGGCGCGCTCTCGGCGGCCAGTTCGGTCGCCTCTTCGGCAGCCTCGTCAGCCGGCGCAGCCGCCTCGATGGCAGCCGGCGCGTAATCGTCCGGCACCTCCTCGCCCTCTTCGGCGATCACGGCGATCGGCGCGCCGACCGGCACGACCGAACCTTCCGGCGCAAGGATCTTGTGCAGCACGCCCTCGTCGACGACCTCCATCTCCATCGTCGCCTTGTCGGTTTCCACCTCGGCCATGACTTCTCCGGAGATCAGCTCATCGCCCTCTTTTTTCAGCCATCGGGCGATTTTTCCTTCGGTCATGGTCGGTGATAACTGTGTCATAAACAGATCAATTGGCATGTCGGAACCTCAACTATTTGCCGCGCAGCGCATGCGGAACACGAAGCGGCCCCGGATCGGGGCTCCCTCCGCGCTCAATCGCAGCCGGAGCGGCGGTATCTTAAATCAATACGCTCGCAGGCGTTTCGATGTGTTTCTTCAGGGCGGCCAGGAACTCGGCTCCGACCGCGCCGTCGACGACGCGGTGATCGCAGGAGAGCGTCAGCGTCATCATCTGTTTGATGCTGATCTCGCCGTTCTCGACAATGGCGCGCGCCTCGGTGCCGCCGACGGCCAGAATTGCGCCTTCGGGCGGATTAACAATCGCGGCGAACTGCTTGATGCCGTACATGCCCAGATTCGAGATCGAGAATGTGCCGCCGGTGTACTCCTCCTGCTTCAGTTCGCCGGCGCGGGCGCGACCGGCCAGCGCCTTGACCTCGGACGAGATATCGGTGATCCCCTTCTGCTCGGCGAA
>CAYSMR010000140.1:0-5127 GCA_964432195.1 uncultured Zetaproteobacteria bacterium
GGATAGAGCGGCCGCCTCCTAAGCGGCAGGCCACACGTTCGAATCGTGTCGAGGGTACCATTTTTTAGCAGTAGCAATGCGTAACTGTATATGACCGAGGTTGAAGCCATGGAAGAGACACTGAACCCTGCCGTACCGGTACTGATCGAGGAGGAGATGAAACGCTCCTATCTCGATTATGCGATGAGCGTGATTGTCGGGCGCGCGCTTCCCGATGCCCGCGACGGTCTCAAGCCGGTACACCGGCGTATTCTGTTCGCGATGCAGGATCTCGGCTGTACGCATGACAAGCCGTTCAAGAAGTCGGCCCGCGTCGTCGGCGATGTGATCGGTAAATACCATCCGCACGGGGATACGGCGGTCTATGATGCGTTGGTGCGCATGGCGCAGCCGTGGAGCATGCGCCATGTACTGGTCGATGGGCAGGGCAATTTCGGCTCGGTGGACGGCGATTCGCCGGCGGCAATGCGTTATACCGAAGCGCGCATGAGCCGGCTGGCCGGCGAACTGCTGGCAGATATCGACAAGAATACCGTCGATTTCGTGCCCAACTACGATGAGTCGATGCAGGAGCCGAAGGTGCTGCCGGCTAAATACCCGAACCTGCTGGTCAACGGCTCGCAGGGTATTGCGGTCGGCATGGCGACCAACATCCCGCCGCATAATCTGGGCGAGGCGATCAATGCCTGCATCGAGCTGGTCAATAATCCGGATGTCGATGATGACGAGCTGATGCAGATCATGCCCGGTCCGGATTTCCCGACCGGCGGTTTTATCTATGGTCGCAAGGGGATGCAGCAGGCGTTCACGACCGGTCGCGGCTCGGTGACGATGCGGGCGCGGGCGATGGTCGAGATTCATCCGCGCACCAAGCGCGAGGCGCTGGTGATCACCGAACTGCCGTATCAGGTGAACAAGGCCAACCTGATCGAGAATATCGCTCATATGGTGCGTGACAAGAAGCTGGAGGGGATCTCCGACCTGCGCGACGAATCCGATCGCGACGGCATGCGTATTGTGATCGAGCTGAAGAAGAACGAAATTCCGGAAGTCGTACTGAACAATCTCTACAAGCATACCCAGTTGCAGTGCAATTTCGGCTGTAATATGCTGGCGCTGGTCGACGGCCAGCCGAAGCTGTGCGGCGTGCGTGAACTGTTGCTGCATTTCCTCGATCACCGTCGTCAGGTGGTAACGCGGCGCTGTCTGTTCGATCTGGCCAAGGCCGAGGCGCGCGCCCATATTCTGGAAGGATTGCTGATCGCGCTGGATAATATCGATGAGGTGATCAAACTGATCCGCGCCAGCCAGACGCCGGGCGAGGCGAAGACCGGGCTGATGGAGCGCTTCGGCCTGTCGGATAAGCAGTCGCAGGCGATCCTCGATATGCGCCTGCACCGGCTGACCGGTCTGGAACGCGGTAAGATTCAGGCCGAGTTCGACGAGATTCAGCGGCTGATCACGCGCCTGAAAGCGATTCTGGCCGACGAGAAGCTGCTGATGGAGGTCATTGTCGAGGAGCTGGAGGCCGTGCGCGACCGCTACGCCGATCCGCGTCGCTCCGAGATTATGGACGAGACGGCCGAACTCTCGGTCGAGGATTTGATTACCGAAGAGGATATGGTCGTCACAATCTCCAACGAGGGCTATATCAAGCGCAATGCGACCTCACTCTACCGCGCCCAGCGGCGCGGCGGCAAGGGCAAGACCGCGATGACGACAAAAGAAGAGGATTTTGTCGCCCAGCTGATGGTCGCCTCGACCCACGATTACCTGCTCTTCTTCTCCGACCGAGGTCGCGTATTCCGCAAGAAGGTCTATGAGATTCCGCAGGCCGGTCGCGCGGCGCGCGGCAAGGCGCTGGTTAACCTGCTGCCGGTGGAGAAAGGGGAGAAGATCTCGGCGACGCTGGCGATCCGCGAATTCGACGGTGATCACTATATCGTCATGGCGACGAAGAATGGCGTGATCAAGAAGACCGCGCTCTCCGATTTCCAGAATATCCGCGCCAACGGCATTATCGCGATCAAGATCGATGAGGATGATGATCTGATCGGCGTTGCGGTCTCCAACGGCGAGCAGGATATCATGCTTTCGTCCAGCGGCGGCAAGGCGATCCGTTTTTCCGAAAGTGATGTGCGGCCGATGGGACGCAGTACGCGCGGCGTGACCGGCATGCGCATGCCGAACGGCTGCAAGGTGATCTCGATGACGCTGGTCTCCGACCGGGCAACGCTGCTGGCGGTCTCCGAAAACGGATTCGGCAAGCGCACGTCGGTCTCCGAATACAATGTACAGAAGCGGGGCGGGCAGGGCGTGTTCACGCTCAAGACCGGCGGCCGCAACGGCGACATGATCGCCGCACTGCTGGTGCTCGATGAGGATCAGGTGATGATGATGACCGATAGCGGCCGTCTGGTGCGCATCAAGATGGATGGCGTATCGGTGATCGGCCGCAATACTCAGGGCGTGAAGCTGATCGACTGCAATGAGAACGAGCGCGTCATCGGCGCGGTGCGCGTGGCCGAGAAGCAGGAGGATGACGACGTTGCTGACGACGCCCCGCTGCTTGCTGGCGAGGATGGTATGGATGAAAACGGTGCGGATGAAGCCGGGGCGGATGAGTCATGATCGATCGTCAGGCGTTTCGCCGCTGTTTTGATGAACTGGGCGCAGCACTGGCCCGGCGCGGCATAGATATTGCCGATCCGGATGGCCCGTGGGCACGGGCGCAGACACTCGACGCCCGTCAGCGCGAGCTGAAGAACCGGGCCGAGGCGGTGCAGGCCGAGCGCAACCGGGTCTCGAAGCTGATCGGCCGAAAAAAGGCGGCCGGCGAGGATGCCGGCGAGGAGCTGGCTGCGATGGGCGAGGTCTCCCGTCAGGTCAAGGTGCTTGAGGCCGAGGCGCGCGAGGCCGAGGCTGCCTTTACTGCGGCGCTGATGGAGATTCCCAATCCGCTGCACCCGTCGGTGCCAGACGGCGACAGCGAGGATGACAATGTCGAGATTCGGCGCTGGGGCAAACCGCGCGGCGATGCGGTGCCGGCCCACTGGGATATTGGCAGCGAGCTGGGCATTCTCGATTTCGAGGCCGGCGCACGGCTGGCCGGCAGCCGTTTTACCGTGCTGCGCGGGGCTGCGGCTAGGCTGGAGCGGGCGCTGATGCAGTTCATGCTCAATACCCATGTTGATCACCACGGCTATGACGAGGTGTGGGTGCCTGCCATCGTCAATCGCAAAACGATGACCGGTACCGGTCAGTTGCCGAAGTTTGAAGACGATCTCTACCGGCTGGACGGGGAGGATGCGTTCCTGATTCCGACCGCCGAGGTGCCGGTGACCAATCTCTATCAGGATCAGATCCTCGATGCGGCGCAGCTGCCGATTCGCCACTGCGCCTATTCCCCCTGTTTCCGGCGCGAGGCCGGTTCGGCCGGCCGCGACGTGCGCGGCATGATCCGCCAGCACCAGTTTGACAAGGTTGAGCTGGTGCATCTGACGACGGCCGAGCGCGCGCTCGATGATCTGGAGACGCTGACGGCCCACGCCGAGGCGATTCTGCAGGCGCTGGAGCTGCCGTACCGATTGGTGGAGCTGTGCAGCGCCGATATCGGTTTCTCGGCCCAGAAAACCTACGATCTGGAGGTCTGGCTGCCGAGCCAGCAGTGCTATCGTGAGATCTCCTCCTGCTCGTCGTTCGGGCAGTTTCAGGGACGCCGGGCCGGCATCCGCTATCGCGAGCAGGGCGGCAAGCCGCAGCCGGTGGCGACGCTGAACGCTTCCGGGCTGGCGATTGGGCGCTGTCTGGTCGCGATTCTGGAAAACGGCTGGCAGCAGGATGGTTCGGTTGCGATTCCGGCCGTACTGCAGCCCTATATGGGCGGCATGCAGCGTATTCTGCCGCCGGCCTGAGCGTAGCGGTCTTGCGCCCCAACCGGCCGCAGCTACAATCTCCAGCCTTGAAATCTGAACCACAGGACGTGCTCCATGTTTGCAACCATTCGCGATAATCTGGCCCCGCGCCATCTCGGGCTCGCCGGCCTCTGCCTGCTCGCTTACGTGTTTATGGCGCTGTTCCGTTACGATCAGTACGGCATTGAGGAGTCGGCGGCGCTCGATCTGCTGTTGAACTGGTCGATTGTGCATCAGATCGCCAGTCCGGTCGCCTTCTTCGGCGTGCCGGATCTGCGCGCGATCCTGTTCATTCCGCTCGATATGCACTGGGCCGGTAGCCTGATTGCGGCCAAGGTCTATACGATGTTCTTCCTGTTCGGTACGGCGTTGATGCTCTACAGCTGGGGCGAGAGCCGCTTCGGCAGCGAGGGATCGATGATTGCGACAGCGCTGCTGTTGATCTCGCCGGTGACGTTGATGCAGACCGATGCGATCGGCATCGGCGTCTATATGTTATGGGCCTTTGCTGTTGCGGCCGTTTTCGATCAGCTGATGCATGCCAGCGAGCGCACGGCGCCGAGCTGGCTGTTCCTGCAGATTCTGATGTGCGCGTTTGCGATCAGCATGCACCCGATGGGGCTGGCGCTGCCGCTGGTGATGATCTGGCGCTGGCTGCGCGAGCCGGTCGAGCGCAAGAAGGCGCACTGGATGATCATTTCGCTGGCCGCGACGACGGTCATCATGCTGCTGTTGCGCTGGGGCTGGTACGGCGTGGACGCGGCGGCGGCCAATCCGTTGAATGTGCTGGCCGATGTGTTGATCGGCTCGCCATTGCTGCATGCAGCCGACAGCTGGGGCGTCGGTCTGATTGTCGCCGATCTCGGCATCGCCGCTGCGATCGCAACGCTGCTGATTCACCGTCTGGAGACCGATGCGACATCGCTGATGCTGATTGCGGCCAGTATCATCGGACTGTTTCAGGCTGATCATGCCTGGGCGCTGATCTACTGGGCGATGACAGTCTATCTCGGTGCGCCGCTGCTGATCCGGCTCAATGAGCGCATCGGCTGGCGCGGGCTGGTCGGCCAGCGCGGGCTGGTGCTGATTGTTGCGATGGTAATTGTCGTGATTGCGACCTCGGCGGCGAAGAGTAGCTATGCGACCCGCCATATGGAGCTGAAAAATGATACCGACATGGTCATCGCCGTGCTCGAGCGCGAGGCGGCCGCCG
>CAYSMR010000141.1:0-5121 GCA_964432195.1 uncultured Zetaproteobacteria bacterium
TTATCTACTTCGCTTTGATTATCGAATTCATCAAATAATGTTAACAGGCCCTAATGACCGCTGACATCGAAGCGGTAGTCGCGCAATACTTTCCGGCCGGCGCCGAGCGTGCCGCGATCGGCGAACAGTTTGCCGTCGACGCTGATGCGCAGCTCCGGCGCATTGCCGCAGGTGATCCAGAGCGATGGCGTGCGCGCCCGGACTGTCGTATGGAAGCCGGGCTGCAGCAGCACCTCCTTGAGCAGGCGTCCCTTGTTGCCGTTGCGATCCGGTTTGGAGATCTGCAGCCAGACCGGCGCGCCGACAGCATCGAAGCGGAAGGCGTGCATGGCCGGTTGCGCGGCGCTCTCTCCGGCGGATTGCTTTTCAGCCGGCGTTGCCGCCTTGCTGTCATCTGCCGGCGCCGTTGAATGGTCCTGTGCCGGGCTCGATTCCGCGCCTGATCCCGCTGTTGTGACCGGCGCCGGCGTGATGATGGCCGGGCTCTGTGCCGGATGCTGGGCGGCAGCCTGCACGGCGTGTTCTGTGGGCTTCGCGGCCTTTTTATTTTTCTCCGGCCGGATCTGATCCGGCTGCGACGGCGCTGTCGCAGGCGCTTCGGCATGCGGCGCGCCCGTCTGTTCGGCGGCAGTGTCGCCGTTTCCGCTATGCTGCGGCGATTGCCGGTCGGTGGCGATATTGAAGCCGATGAACAGCAGCACGAAGGCGCCGCCGGCCAGCCAGGCCCAGCGCCGCGACGGCGCGACCGGCGGATCCGGGAAGGTCAGCGGTCGGGTCAGCGCGTAGCGGTCCTGTTTCAGTTGCTCAATCTCGTCGCTCAGGTCGACATGCAGATAGCGGCTGTACTGGCGTAGGAAGCCGAGCGCGTAGATATCATCGGGCATCTGCTCCCAGTTGCCGCTCTCCAGCGCCAGCAGGTGGCGCTTGCGCAGTTTCAGTTTGCGTACCGCATCCTCGATCGACTCGCCGGCATCCTGCCGCGCCTGCACCAGTTTGGCGCCGATCGCCTGCAGTAGCGCATCGCGGCAGCTGATTTCAGGCGTTTCGTCGACCATTTGCTCTATCTGTTCCGGCGCGGCATCGCTCATGGCTGTTGGCGCCGCTCCAGTGCATCCTGCGCCCAGGCCTTGTCCAGCGGCGCGGTTGCCGCCTGCATGAAGTTATCCAGCATCTCTCTGGCGGCGGCGTTGTCCTGCTGATGGTCGAGTACCGCCAGCAGCCCTTCGGCCGCGGCGCGGTTGGCCGGCTGTTTGCGCAGCAGTATCTCATAGAGCGCGCGCGCCTCGCGCAGTCGCTGCTGTTTGAAATAGGCCCGGGCGAGTCTGAGGCTGACAAGCAGACTGTCGGGGTTGAATACCTGCGCCTGATGATAGGCCCTGATTGCCGCATCGATCTGTTTCTGGCCGAGCAGCGCGTCGCCCAGATTGATAAAGGCGAGATCCTGATGGGGGTAGCTCGGGTCATCGAGCGATTTGCGCGCCGCCTGCTCGGCCTCGCGCCAGCGGCCGGCGCGATTGAGCATGTTGGCGTAATTATTATAGGTCGCCGCGCCGGCGCCATTGCGGATGGCGAGCCGGTAGTAGCTTTCCGATTGTTTCAGGTCGCCGCGCAGCAGCCAGGCATAGGCGAGCGCATCGAGCACCTCCGGTTGGTCGGGCAACAGGGCATCGGATTTCATCAGTTCGTGAAAAGCCTTGGGCAGCATGCCCGGCTTGCCGAGCGCATCCATACCAAGCTCGTAATGGATGCGGGCCAGTTTCTGCTGTTTGTCGGCATCGACGCTGCTTGTGGCGCAGGAGCCCAGCAGCAGCGCGATCAGCAGCAGCGGGACGATGTTCACAGGAAGCGTTCCACCAGCGCATGAATCGGACGCAGGGCCGGATCATCCTGCGCTTTCAGATCAGCGAAGATGCCGCTCTCCAGCGCCGTGCGGCATCCGCAGCTGCAGGCCGGCGGGCGCGCTGCCGCGAAGAAGTGCTGCAGCATGCGCTGCGCCTTGGCGACATTGCCATGCATGACCTCGATAATCGATTCGACCGAGACATCGACCTCATCGGCATGCCAGCAGTCGTAATCGGTGCTCATGGCAACTGTCGCATAACAGATCTCGGCTTCGCGGGCCAGTTTGGCCTCGGGTTGATTGGTCATGCCGATCACATCCATGCCCCAGCTGCGATAGAGCTCGGATTCGGCCCGACTGGAGAATTGCGGTCCCTGCATGACCAGATAGCTGCCACCCTGATGGGTATTGATGCCGGCCGCGCTGCAGGCCGATGCCAGTGCCGATCTGAGGCAGCCGCAGACCGGATCGGCCATCGACACATGTGCAACGACCGGGTCGTCGAAAAAGCTTGCGTCGCGGCCGTGGGTGCGATCGACGAACTGATCGACCAGCACGAAATCGCCCGGCGCAATATGCTCGCGCAGCGAGCCGACCGCTGAAATCGAGATGATGCGATCGACGCCGGCCAGTTTCATTGCATAGATATTGGCGCGGTAGTTGATCTTGTGCGGCGGGATGCGGTGGCCGCGCCCGTGACGCGGCAGGAAGACGACCTGCTGACCGTGGATGCTGGCCAGCGTCAGCGTATTGGACGGGCGGCCGAACGGGGTATCAATATCGAGCTCGTCCAGCCGCTCGATGCCGTCGATGTCGTACAGGCCACTGCCGCCGATGATGCCGGTTCGTGCCCCGTTTCCTGCCGTCATTGTCGTCATGTTAATCCTTTTATGCTGCTGTGGCGTCGGCCTTCAACTGGCCGCATGCGGCCATAATATCATCGCCGCGCGAACGCCTGACAGTGGCACGTATGCCTTTAGAAATCAAGTCTTGCGCAAATGCCTTCATGTGCTGCTTTGGCGTGCCGGCATAGGGGCTGCCGGGATATGGATTGAACTGGATCAGGTTGACGCGTTCGCGTTCCGGGTTCACGAAATTGGCCAGCGCCTGCAGATCTTCGGGCTGATCGTTGACGCCGTCGAGCAGCACATATTCCAGCGTGATATGACGTTGTTTGCCGACCGGATAGGCATCGAGGCAGGCGCGCAGTTCAGCCAGCGGATATTTGCGGTTGATCGGCACGAGGATATCGCGCTTCTGATCAATTGCGGCATGCAATGAGATGGCCAGATTGACCGGGTGCTGCTCGCCGAGGCGGTGGATCTGCGGAATCAGGCCGGAGGTGGAGACGGTGATGCGGCGGCGCGAGATATTTAGTCCGTCCTCATCCATCAGCAGCGCGATGCTTCGGAACAGTGCTGCTTCGTTGGCCATCGGTTCGCCCATGCCCATGTAGACGATATGGGTGACATCGCTGTGCAGCTCCCCGGTCAGCGGTTCGGCCTGCAGGTCGGCCTTGATGGCCAGCACTTGGGCCACGATTTCACCGGCGCTCAGATTGGCCTCGAAGCCCTGCGTACCGGTGTGGCAGAACGGGCAGTCGAGCACGCAGCCAACTTGGGAGGAGATGCAGACGGTGCCGCGCCGCGCTTCCGGGATAAAGACGCTTTCGATCATTTTACCGCTGAAGCGTCCGCGTTTGAGCGCGAACAGATATTTGCGCGTGCCGTCGACCGAGCATTCGCGCCGTACCGGCCGCAGCGGTTCACAGCAGAGTTGCTGTTGCAGCTGCTCGCGCAGCGCAGCCGGCAGGTTGCGCATTGCAGCCGGATCGAGTACGCCCTTGTTGCGCCAGTCCAGCAGCTGTTTGGCGCGGAAGGCGGGTTGCTGCCACTGTTGCATCATGGTTTGCAACTCGGCCAGAGTCAGTTCCGGCAGCTGGGCTGCGGCATCGGTCGGAGTGTTGGGCTCAGTCTGGTTCATGCGCGCCATTGTGACAGAGCGGGCGCGGGCGCGATAGTTTCGTCTTGATGTTGCCCGAGTTGACAGCGCTGCGTTCGGCGCGAGGCTGCGGCGCCTGTTTCGCAGATTCCAATTTCGCAAAGAGAGCCATATGACACCGGATGATTTAACAATCGATTATGAAGAGGGCGGTATCCTGACCACCAAGGAGGTGGACAAGGTGATTCTGAGCAAGGGAGCATGGACAACGATTTTGTTCCGCTACCGCAACTGGGATGCTGCCAGTGAATCCTACGGCGAGGACAAATTCACGATCCGCCGCTATCAGAAGCGCAATGGCGAGTATACGCTGCGCTCCAAGTTCAATATCACCAATGCCAAGCAGGCCAGAATGATTATCGAGGCCCTGCAGGGCTGGATCGACGAGGCGTAGAGGGCTGCGTCACCGCCGGCCGGGACAGTCCGGCCGGTTGCGATGGTAGCGGAGCCGCGTGGTCGCGCATCCAGCTGCTGATATCGCGCCAGACCACTTCCGCCTGCAGATCGCGCAGCAGCATGTGATAGCCGTTGCGGTAGAGTTGCAGTCGCGCGTTGCTGCGCTGAAGAGCCGGCGCGAATGCAGCCATAACCGAATCCGTTGCTATCACCTGATCCCGTTCACCATAGAGAATGAGCATCGGCTGCGTGACAGCGGCCGATTCATGGCTGGCCGCCTCCAACAGGTTGACTAGGCCGTAGATCGTATCGACGCGGGTCTACTTGACCACCAGCGGATCGCGGCCGAGCGCGATCAGCGCGATCAGCGCGATCAGCATGTCGCGATTGTCCGATGCGACGATATGCAGTGACTGGCCGGTGAAGCGTCCGGCCGGCAAGCCCCCAGCGCTGCCACCACGGCATGCTGCTCCAGCCGCGCACGGCGAGCGCGGTGAGGCCATCTGCTGCCAGCGCATTCGATGCCGCCGCATGCAGAGCGACGGCTGCGCCCATGCTGTGACCGAGCAGGTAGAGCGGCGTATCCGGAAAGCGCCGCATCGATGAAGGTCGAATAGTCGTTGAATCCGTGCAGCGCCAGTATGACGGCTACGGGCGCGCCGTCGGCTGTAATAAATTCCGTCTCTGTCAGTGCCGGCGCGAAGAGCGGTTTGCTGTCCGCTCCGACAAATACCGGAGCGCATCCGCTCATAATCAGAATCATCAACAGCAGCAGGCAGCATCGCATGGTTTGCTATTCTTGGTTTTGAGCCGAGGCTGGCAAGCATTCGGGTGGCGGAGTCGGGGAGATGGCGCACCCTAGAGGATTCGAACCTCTGGCCTCT
>CAYSMR010000142.1:0-5066 GCA_964432195.1 uncultured Zetaproteobacteria bacterium
CCGCATCGACACATGACCGGAGCCGAATACAATCGCATTGGGCGGCGTGGCTACCGGTAGCATGAATGCGCAGGAGGCGCTCAACGTGGCGACCAGCAGCACCGAGCTGATATCGATGCTGCCGGCCAGACTGGCGGCGGCCAGAATCGGCAGCATGACCTGGGTCGTGGCGGTATTGCTGGTGATTTCGGTCAGGAAGATGATTACTGCAGCAATGCCGAGCATCATCAGCGGCAGTGGTACGTCGCCTAGGAACTGTAGTTGCGCGCCGACCCATGCCGACAGACCGGAGTGCTGCATGCCGTAGGCCAGCGCGAAACCGCCGCCGAGCAGAATCACGATATCCCATGGCAGTTTGCGAAACGCATCCGCCCCCAGTACCGGCGCGCCGTGTCGCGCGCGCAGCAGAAACAGCAGTGAAGCCATCAGAACTGCGACCGTGCCGTCATCGACCCCGTTGTAGGGCAGCAGGCTGGCCCAGCCGGGAATAGAAAATGTGTCCGAATCGATACCTTTGCGGCTCATCCACAGCAACGCCGTGAGACCGAGCACCCAAGCAACCGCCTTCTCCTCAAAACGCATGCCGCCTAGTTCGGCCAGCGAACGCTCCAGCGCTGTGCCGTCCGACCCCTGCCACGGTAGTCGCGCCAGTCCGGGGCCGAGTACGGCGAACAGGACGCACAATCCGATTATGACCATCGGAATGCCAACCATCATCCACTCCAGAAACGATGGTGTGGATGCCGGCGCGCTGATGCGCATATTCTCCAGGAAGACCAGATTGGGCGCGGTGCCGACCGGCGTGCCCATGCCGCCGATATTGGCTGAATAGGCAATGACCAGCAGAAACGAGGCGGCCATCGGCGCGATCTGTTCGCTGCCGTGCTCCTCGATCAGTCGGTGCAGCAGCGGCAGTGCGATCGTGATCATCAGCATGGTTGTGGCCGTATTCGAGATCCACATCGACAGGAACGCCGTTGCAATCGAGAATCCGATAGCCAGCTGTAACGGGCCTGCGTGCAGGCGGGCGAGCATATTCAGCGCGATGCGTTTATGCAGGCCGCTCTGCTCCATTGCCTGCGCAATCAGGAAGCCGCCGATGAACAGGAAGATAATGCTGTTGATATAACGCGGCGCGATCTCTCTGCCGGTTGCGATGCCGAACAGAGGGAAACAGACCAGTGGAATCAGCGCTGTCAGTGCCAGCGGCACGCATTCGCCGATCCACCAGATCGCCATCCAGCTGGCAATGCCCAGCATTGCGGCTGCATGCGGGTGGTCCGGCACATCGATCAGGGTGGCGCAGAGCAGTGCGACCAGCGGTCCGGCGATTATTCTGGTTTCCATCAGGTGTTTGTGCCGGTCCTTGTGGTATCGAGACCGAGTTTGTTATCGCTGTTGCTATTGGACATGCCGCAACGCTAGCGTGGCAGCCTGATGCGTCCATGTTACGCTGTCGGAAAAAGAAAACGGGCTGCCGTGGCAGCCCGTTCAGTGGTGAGGGGTAGATGCGGGTCAGTTTTTGACGCGTAGTTCGACACGGCGGTTTTTGGCACGCCCCTCTTTGGTCTTGTTGTTGGCAATCGGGCTGGATTCACCATAGCCCTTTGACGTCATCCGTTTTGCATCGATGCCATGCGATGACAGGTAGTGCATGACGCTGGCGGCACGACGTTTGGAGAGATCCAGGTTGTAGGCATCCGAACCGGTGCTGTCGGTATGCGCAGCGACCTCGACGTTGATATCGGAGCGCCGTTTCAGGGTCTTCACGGCCTTGTCCAGAATGGCGATCGAAGCCGGCGTCAACTCGGCGCTGTCGCTTTCGAAATGTACGCCGTCCAGTTTGATGATCTCAGGTGCGCAGCCCTTGATCGCCTTGGCTTTGGCAGCCCTGGCCTTGGCTTCCGCGGTTGCGGCCAGACGGGCGTTTTCATCCGGATGGTAATCCTCTTCGCTAAACTCATGCGCTGCCCAGTAGAGATTGGCGACAGCCTGGGCCTGCAGTTTCGGAGCGCACTGTTCGGCGCCGGCCGCCTTGGCGGCAGCGATGGCGGCGCGGGCATCGGCCAGTTCATCGATGCCGGTATCCGGCGTAACGGTAGCGCAGGCGCTCATCGAGAGGGCTGCGGCGGTAATTATGATACGTTTGATCGTTTGGCTCATTTGGCGCCTCCGCTCATGGCTGCATGTTTCTCGGCCATTTCAATGAATGAGCGGGCGACAGTAATGTCATGCTGCCCCTTTTCCGCCTCGGCGACGCTGGCCAGTTCACGGGCCAGATAGGCATGGTAGTTGTCGCTGCCCTGGGTCTGGGCGCGGACGGCCTCGGCACGCTCCTCGACGCTGGCTGCATTGGCCGGCAGCGCATAGGCGAGTAGTGCACATAATAGTAGTAGTTTCATAACTCCTCCTTCCTGATGAATAGTCTAACTATAGCAGACATGCGTACTTTTTCAGCCATCTTGTTGATGTTCTTAGTGGCTGCGCAGTTCCACACGTCGGTTTTTCGCCATGCCTGCTTTGGTGTCGTTGCTGGCGATTGGTCGGCTTTCGCCGTATGCCTTGATGGTCAGGCGCTCTGCCCAGACGCCCTGTTTGATCAGAAAACGTTCGACGCTGGCAGCGCGTCGTTCGGACAGCGCCATGTTGAATGCATTGGTATTGCGGCTGTCGGCATGACCGGCGATCTCAACCTGCAACGCCTGGTCCTGTTTCAGCGTTGTAGCGGCCTTGCTCAGAATCTGTTTCGCGCTCCGGTCCAGCGCGGCGCTGCGGGTGGCAAAGTGTACGGTACTCATGACCGTGTAGGCCGGTTTGGTTGGCGGCGTGCTGTCAGTCTGATGATGAACGGCACTCGAGCAGGCTGACAGCGCGATGGCTGCTGTGACTATTGCGATATTGAATAACTTCATGGATTCCCTCCTGTATGAAAACAGGGATCATAGCAGAGGCGGCTGTTAAGTGAATCAGGGCCGAGGAGCAGGCAGTTGTTTCAGACCTGCTGAGGCATGGCCTCCATTTCGCGGACCAGCGCCCGGCGCCGCAGCAGCAGGCTGAGATGGCTGCCGCCGTGCCTGTGCCACAGGTGTGCGGCGCGCAGGCCGGCCATCAGCAGCGCGCGCACGCGCTGGGTATTGGCGCTCTGGCTCAGGAACTCCGATTTGCCGCGCACAATAATGCGCGGTTTCAGATGGCTGACCGTCTCTCCGTAGAGGTCGGCGATCGCAGCAATCACATTGCTGTGCATGGCATCGCCGAAATAGTGGCGCTGGTTGGCAATGCGCTGCATGCCGGCGGCCAGCGTTTGGCGGGTCGGGTTGTTTTTGGACAGCCGTCGTTCCAGTGTCATCAGGCCGCCGCTGTAGAGCATCAGCGCCTTGGCCTGTGGCAGTCCCCCCCCCTGCAGCAGCCGGGTACAGATGCGCAGACCGGTATGTAGTTTCGTCGCATTGCCGTAGATTGCGCATACATCGTGCTGATCGCTGTGCGGGTCGATAAACAGGCTCTCCAGCAGCGTCCGGCAATCGTCGCTATCGATGATTCCTTTGCGGGCAATGCCATCGACCAGATAGACTGTCTGCGTCAGCGCTGCGAGTGCGGCGGCGCGTTGATGAAGTGGCGTAATATGTGATGACATGCGGCCATGCTGGAGGTATGAACGGAGATGCTCAAGTGAACAGTGAGATGCGGGAGCAGGCAGCGCATTGTCTGCTGATCGGTGATGCCGATGACAAGCTGGCAGCCGTGCGCCGGTTGAGCCGGCAGTGGCAGACGGGAGAGATCGATCTGGATTCGGCCGCCCGGATGCCTGCGATCGATGCGCCGGGGCGTCCGGATCGACCGAGACTGATGCATGCCGGCAAGATGCCGCGTCGCGGCTTCGGTAGCGTGCAGGGGAGGGCGGCGATGATGCATGCGATCGCCCATATCGAATTTAATGCGATTAATCTGGCACTCGATGCCATGCAGCGCTTTGCCGACATGCCGGAACAGTTTTACAGCGACTGGTTGCAGGTGGCGGTGGAGGAGGCCTATCATTTTGAACTGATCCGGGCCCATTTGCGCCATTTGGGCAGCGAGTACGGCGATTTTGATGCGCATGGCGGTTTGTGGGAGATGTGCGAGAAGACGGCGCACGATGTGCTGATCCGGATGGCGCTGGTGCCGCGGGTGCTAGAGGCACGTGGGCTGGATGTGACGCCGGGCATTCAGCAGAAGCTCGCCCAGGCGGGTGATCAGAATGCGGTCAGTATTCTCGATATCATCCTGCATGACGAGATCGGTCATGTAGAGATCGGCAACCGCTGGTTCCGTTTCTGCTGCGAGCAGAGTAGTCAGGATCCGCTGACTACGTTCACAGCGCTGCTGGCGAAATACTACCCCAAAGGGCTGACCGGTCCGTATAATATGGTTGCGCGCGAGCAGGCCGGCTTTTCCAGGCAGGAGATGGCGCTGTTGACCCGCTGAATGGCGGCTGTGCCCTCGTTGCGCTATTGCGACACGTCGGAAAAGACCTCCTGCAGCTTGCTGCGCAGCGCGGCCAGCCGGTAGGGTTTCTGGATGAAGCCGGCCAGCCCCTTGCCTGCGAAATGGCTGGTCGCCTCCTGCTCGTTATAATCGCTGGATAGGATGACCCGTGCATCCGGGTCAATGCGTCGCATCTTCCGGAACGCGCTCTTGCCGTCCATGTTCGGCATTGTCATATCGAGCAGTACTGCATCGATTTTTGCATGCAGGCGTCGGAATATCTCGACAGCCTCGACGCCGTCGCAGGCTGTGATGACATCGAAACCGATATCCTCGAGCATCAGTCGGGCGGTTTCGCGCAGTCCCTCTTCATCATCGACAACGAGCATCGTACCATGTCTGTGCCATGTTTGCTCTTCATCCGAAGTGTGATCGGCGTTTTCGGTCAGTTCCGCATCCGGAACGAGTACCTTGAATGTCGTGCCTCTGTCGAGCTCGGAATAGACCTTGATCGCGCCGTTGTGGGCGCGCACGATGCCCAGAATCGAGGGTGTAAGAAGTTTTGTGTAAACGGTATTGGTTTATTGCCTCGGCATCCT
>CAYSMR010000143.1:0-5062 GCA_964432195.1 uncultured Zetaproteobacteria bacterium
GCTTGTAAGGCCGTTGCTCTCCCAGCTGAGCTAAGCGCCCGAAAAAAACAAGGGCATAATGCCCTTGTTCATGAAAACGGGTCTCCCCGCCTTCGGGTATTACTTGACGGCGTCTTTCAGAGCCTTGCCAGGCTTGAACTTCGGCGCCTTCGAGGCAGGTACATTGATGGTCTCACCTGTACGCGGGTTTCGTGCGGTACGCGCTGCACGATCGGTAACTGAAAATGTGCCGAAACCAACCAAGCTGACAGACTCGCCTGCCGCCAGTGTAGATGTGATGCCACCGAGTACGGCCTCAACAGCATCAGCTGCCGCTGACTTGCTCAAACCACCTGCTTCGGCTACATAGTTTACCAGATCTGCTTTGTTCATTATTCCTCCCGCTACGTTCAATGGGCTGCGAACTATACGCAACAAACCCCATATCCTGTCAACCAGTTTTTTTTAAATTTTCGGACTCAATGCGCCGCCGTTGAATGATCGTTCAAATAAATGTCCGCAACGGCTCCCGGCACAAAACTTCCGGCCATACTCATGCCGTCCGGCAGACGAGTCAAGGCGTGTTTGAGCACCTCATCCATATGCTTGACCGCATGCACCTGCAGACCGGCCAGCACATCCTCCTGGATCTCTTTCAGATCCTTCAGATTCTCCTCCGGAATCACCGCATCAGTCAAACCGCCGCGATGCGCAGCCAGCAGTTTCTCTTTCAGGCCGCCGATCGGCAGCGCCTTGCCGCGCAGCGTGATCTCGCCGGTCATGCAGACATGGCGACGGACCGGAATCCCGGTCAGCGCGGAGACCAGCGACGTCGCCATCGCCAGTCCGGCCGACGGACCATCCTTCGGAATCGCCCCTTCGGGCACATGCACATGGATATCCACCTTCTGATGAAAATCCGGCTTCAGACCAAGCTGCTTGGCACGCGAACGCACATAGGTCAGCGCCGCCTGGATCGACTCCTGCATCACATCGCCGAGCTGGCCGGTTACGGTCAGCTTGCCCTTGCCCGGCATCAGCGCCGTTTCGATCTGCAGCAGCTCGCCGCCGACCTCGGTCCAGGCCAGGCCGGTCACGACGCCGATCTCATCCTTCTCCTCTACCAGGCCGAAGCGGTATTTGCGTACGCCGAGATAGGCTTCGATATCGGCCGCGCCGATACTGATCTGCTGCTGCTCACCGGACTGCACCAGCTTGCGCGCCACCTTACGGCAGAGTCCCGCCAGCTCGCGCGACAGACCGCGCACGCCGGCTTCGCGGGTGTAATGGCGGATAATCTCGAGCAACGCATAATCATCCAGCTCCAGCTGCCCGGCCTTCAGACCATGGTCGCTGCGCTGTTTCTCAAGCAGATAGCGGCGCGCGATCTCCAGCTTCTCCTGCTCGGTATAGCCCGAGATGCGGATGATCTCCATCCGGTCGAGCAGCGGCCCGGGGATATTCAGGCTGTTGGCCGTGGTAATAAACATCACTTCGGAGAGATCGTAATCGACCTCCATATAGTGATCATTGAAGCTGTGGTTCTGCTCCGGATCGAGCACCTCCAGCAGTGCTGCGGCCGGATCGCCCCGGAAATCGGCGCCGAGCTTGTCGATCTCATCGAGCAGAATCAGCGGATTGCGCGTACCCGCCTTCTTCATCGACTGGATCACCTTGCCCGGCATCGATCCAATATAGGTACGGCGATGTCCGCGAATCTCCGCCTCATCGCGCACGCCGCCCAGACTCATGCGCACATAGCGCCGCCGGGTCGCCCGCGCGATCGATTTGGCCAGCGAAGTCTTGCCGACGCCCGGAGGGCCGACAAAGCAGAGGATCGGCCCCTTCATCTTGCGCACCAGCCGCAGCACGGCCAGATGCTCGAGGATGCGCTCCTTGACCTTGTCCAAGCCGAAATGGTCCTCATCGAGCACCCGCTCGGCCACCGACAGATCACGCCCGACCCGCGAGCGATTCTTCCATGGAATCTCCACCAGCCAGTCCAGATAGTTGCGCACCACGGTCGATTCGGCGCTCATCGACGGCATCATCTTCAGCCGTTTGAATTCGGCCTCAGCCTTCTCGCGCGCCTCCTTGCTGAGCCCGGCGCTCTTGATCTTCTCCTCCAGCTGATTCAAATCGCCGACCGCATCCTCGTCGCCCAGCTCCTTCTGAATCGCTTTCATCTGCTCGGAGAGATAATAGTCGCGCTGACTCTTCTCCATCTGACGTTTGACGCGGCTGCGGATGCGCTTGTCGACCTGCAGCAGCTCCATTTCATCTTCAATATGGGCGTATAACCGCTCCAGCCGCTCCATCACACCGGGCATCTCGAGCAGCGCCTGCTTGTCCTCAACCTTCAGATTCAAATGGGCCGCAATCGTATCGGCCAGCTTGTCGACCTCGTCGACGGCCGACACCGACACCATCACTTCCGGCGGCAGCTTCTTATTCAGTTTGACATAGGATTCGAATTTCTGGATCAGCGAACGCGCCACCGCTTCCAGCTCGCGCTCATCCTCAACGATCTCCGGCATCACGGCATAGCGGCCGACCAGATAATCGCCGTCGGCGCGGATCTCCTCGACCTGCACCCTCGGACCGCCCTCGACCAGCACCTTGATCGTGTCGTCCGGCAGCTTCAGCAGCTGCAGGATATTGCCGATCGTGCCGATCGTATAGAGATCCTCCACGGCCGGATCGTCGTGGCCGGCATCCTTCTGCGCGACCAGCAGGATCTTCTTGTCCGAGGCCATCACCTCTTCCAGCGCCTTGACCGATTTATCGCGACCGACAAACAGTGGCACAATCATATGCGGGAAGACCACAATATCGCGCAGCGGCAGCACCGGCAGTTCGCCGCGCTCCCGGTTATTCATATCGGCCTGATCATTATTCCATTCAGCCACTTGTAACTCCTGTGATTAACATGCAACGGACAACACGCCGGCATAACTGTGCGATAATGAACACAGTCCGTGCGCGCCGGAAAAACGCAAACAGTCTGCAGATGGCTACGCAACGCCCCTCTACGAGGCAGGAATCAGGAAGCCGCTTCCAGCTGCTGCTCGCCGTCGCCCTTGAACACCAGCACCGGCTTGGCCTTGCCCTCGACCGCCTCGCGATTGACGATGCAGCGCTCCACGCCGGTCATTGTCGGGATGTCATACATCACATCCAGCATCACCGATTCCATGATGGCGCGTAAGCCCCGCGCACCGGTCTTGCGCTCAATCGCCTTCTCGGCAATCGCTTCCAGCGCGTCATCGGTAAATGTCACCTCGACGCCGTCATAGGCCATCAGCGCGGCATACTGCTTGACCAACGCATTCTTCGGCTCGGTCAGGATGCGCAGCAGCGCCTCCTTGTCCAGATGGGTCAGCGTCGCGACGGCCGGCAGACGGCCGACCAGTTCCGGAATCAGACCGAACTTGATCAGATCCTCCGGCTCCACCTGACTCAGGATCGCGCCGATATCCTTCTCGTCATCGCTGGCCACCTCGGCCCCGAAACCGATCGAACGCGGCTTGCCCTTGGCTTCGATCAGCTTCTCCAGGCCGGCGAACGCGCCGCCGAGCACGAACAGGATATTGGTCGTGTCCACCTGCATGAACTCCTGCTGCGGATGCTTGCGCCCGCCCTGCGGTGGCACTGCGGCAACGGTGCCCTCGATCAGCTTCAGCAGCGCCTGCTGCACCCCTTCGCCCGATACGTCGCGCGTGATCGACGGCCCTTCAGCCTTGCGCGAGAGCTTGTCCACTTCATCAATATAGACGATGCCGCGCTGCGCCTTCTCAACGTCGTAATCGGCTGCCTGCAGCAATTTGACAATGATATTCTCGACATCCTCGCCGACATAGCCGGCCTCGGTCAGCGTTGTCGCATCGGCCATCACAAACGGCACATCGAATACGCGCGCCAGCGTCTGGGCCAGCAGCGTCTTGCCGCAGCCGGTCGGGCCGAGCAGCAGCACATTCGATTTGGAAATCTCGACATCGGATTTCTCATTATGGGCCAAGCGCTTGTAGTGGTTGTAGACCGCCACCGACAACAGCCGCTTGGGCCCCTCCTGGCCGATCACATAATCGTCCAGAAATGCCTTGATCTCGGCCGGACGCGGCAAACCGGTCTCGGCCCTCTCCTCTTTCTTCTCGCTGGAGAGCTCCTCGACAATAATCTCGTTGCACAGCTCGATACATTCGTCGCAAATGAATACGGTCGGTCCTGCAATCAGTTTTTTGACATCGTGCTGCGATTTGCCGCAGAACGAGCAATATAAAGTGTTGTCGCCGCCGTTATTCTGAGTCGTCATCTGCACCTCGGTCTGCGCTCTTGTCGCCCGCATCGGTGCGGGAAACGAGCACATCATCAACCAAACCGTAATCTTTCGCCTCGGCCGCGGTCAAGAAATAATCCCGTTCGACATCCTCGGCGAGCTTCTCCAGCGGCTGCCCGGTATGATCGGCCAGCATCTCGTTCAGGTGCTCCTTGAGCTTCAGAATCTCGCGGGCATGGATCTCGATATCGGTCGCCTGCCCCTGAAATCCGCCCAACGGCTGATGAATCATAATGCGCGCATTGGGCAGCGCATAACGCTTGCCGGCCGTACCGGCCGCCAGCAGATGCGCGCCCATGCTCGCCGCCTGTCCGATGCAGAGTGTGGAGACATCGCAGCGGATATACTGCATCGTATCATAGATCGCCAGCCCCGATGTCACGACGCCGCCCGGGCTGTTGATATAGAGGTAGATATCCTTGTCCGGCCCTTCCGACTCCAGAAACAGCATCTGGGCAACAATCAGATTGGCGACATGATCATCGACCGGTCCGTTCAGGAAAATAATGCGTTCCTTGAGCAGCCGGGAAAAGATATCGTAGGAGCGTTCACCCCGTGCTGTTTGTTCAACCACCATTGGAACCAGATTCATCAATACTCTCCTTACTCTGCAATCACGCCGCAATACGCGGCCATCCATCCGGCCATACGCAAGGATCAGGCCATCAGCTGCGCGACCGTCGCAGGCGCACCCGCGACCTATTCATGGGCAACTGGCGCGCCTGATTCAAAGCCACACCCGTGGCT
>CAYSMR010000144.1:0-5057 GCA_964432195.1 uncultured Zetaproteobacteria bacterium
CTTCAAAAGCTCTGTCTGAATTTTCTGTATCGAAAATTTGTGAGTGTTCGTTAGCGTAGTTTTTGTACTCCAAGCCGAATAGTGCATTCAAACCTGGTTCTAGTTCTTTGACTAGCCTCCATTCCCGGCCTACAAAACGCCGCAGCTCTGTCACTACTGGAATCACGCCCATAATGATTATCTGGAAATCCTAACTGAGCAGGGCGTGATCGGATTTTCGCTGTTGGCCGGCACGGTGCTCTGCGCGCTGGGCGTAGCGCTGCTGACCATCCGCAAGCGGCGCAATGCCTTTGCCGCCGGCATGAGTTTCGCATCGTTGATGGCGGTGATCGCGCTGCTGATCCATTCAGCGGTGGATTTCAATCTGCAGATTCTGGCCAACAGCAGCCTGTTTATGATCGTACTGGCGATCCCGTTCATCACCCGCCACCTCGGCTCTAAAGAGCCTCGCAGTCCGACCTGCAGCGCGGAAGCTACTCCCGACTCACGGGCAAAATGAGGCCGGCGCGCCGGCATGGGCAACGATCGCGCAATAGAGCGACAACTGGCGCCCGCGGCACAGCGCCGCCCTGACATCATCAGCGCGGCTTTGCTGGGCACGCCTGAAATAGTCCAGAAACGGTGCGCGCTCACTGCGGCCCATATAGGGCCAGCCGTAGAGCGCGAGCTGCACCAGCGCCGGCAGCGTATTCGCCTCCCACGACCCCAGGCTCAGCAGATGCGACAACGCGCTGCGGAACTCCCGATCCGGCTCTCCGCTTGCCGCCTTGATCATTGCCAGATTCAGCCAGCCGTATGGCCAGGCCGGCCGCAGACGGGGCACCTGTCGATAATAGCCTGCCGCGCGGATACGCCACTCCCGCGCGTTATTTACATCCTGCGCCAAGCGTCCGGCGCGATAATCATACAGCCGCCCGACGGCATTGAGTAGATCAGGGTTACCCTGGTCATGACTCAGCGCCTGCAGCGCGAAGCTCTCCATGACCTGCCACTGCGCCAGCGGTACCGTAACCGAAGCGGCCTGCCAACGATCGATCGTTGCATGCAGCCGATACTGTGCGACATAGGCCATACCGGAAAAAACCGCCTGCACCAACAGGTAGAGCAGCACCGGGATCATCAGTAATGCTACAATACGGCCCGGGCGATCGTGCTGTAAGCGGGCCGCAACCGCCTCAGGCATGCCCGAACATGCCGCCGGTCAACTGCTGCGGGTGATCGAGCACCAGTTTGCGAGCTGCTTCATGACCAAGGATGGCGGCGGCCGCAGCCATCCCCTCCGACAGTTCAGGCGGCCGTGAACGCAGATTATGCGCATCGCTGGCCAGCACCGTAACCCAGCCGCGTTGTAGCATATATTCAGCCGCCCGCTGCGGCGCAGCACCAAAGCGGCCTGCCACCGAAGCGGCTGTCAGCTGCAGCAGACAGCCCATATCGATAAACGCCTCCACCCGGCCGTGATTGCGCATGATCTCCTTGTTCCGTTCCGGATGCGCAATCAGCACCCCGACATCATAGGCCTGCAGCCACTTTATCAACTGTTCGGTACCCGGCGGCACATGGCTATGCGGCAATTCCAGCAGCAGTGTCTTCCTGCCATCCACACCGACAAACAGCGGCAGCGTGTCCCCCTCCAGCATCGGAATGATCTCCGGACAGAGGCGCACCTCGGCAGCCCAGGCAATCTCCAGATCGATATCGTACTGCACCAACGCCACAGCAAATGCGTCAAATACAGGGGTGATCGTGGCCCTGCTGTTATCATAGAGATCGGGCTGAATATGCGGTGTCAGTACCATGCGGCTCAGGCCATCCGCGACAGCGTGGCGGGCCAGCGCCAGCGACTGCTCAATACCGGCAGCCCCGTCATCAATGCCCGGCAACAGATGAGCGTGAATATCAATCATCGCAACATATTTTATGCATGAAGATCAGCTTGCCTCACTGTATCCGTAATGATCGTAATAGCCACCGTAGTCGTAACCGTATTTGGCAGCCTTGGCGATGTCCACCTTGTTCAGCACCAGTCCGGCCAGCGGCGCCTTCTGCTGCAACTGTTTGACGCCCTTACGCACTGCTTTTTCATGCGTGCGATCCGCCTCAACTACATAGACGACGGCCTTGGCATAGCGGGAGAGTACCAGCGCATCGCTGACCGCTTGCGACGGCGGAGAATCGATAATAATACGATCGTACTTCTCCTCCAGCACTCCGAGCAGACGGGCAAAGCGCTCGGAGGAGAGCATCTCCAGCGGATTCGGCGGAATCCGGCCACATGGCAGCACATCGATACCCGCATCATCCAATCGATGAAAACAGTCGCGAACCTCTGCCGTTTCAGCCAGCACCTCGGTCAGACCACGATGTCCCTGCTCCAGCCCCAGCGCCCGAGTCAGCGACGGGCGACGCAAATCTGCACCGATCAGCAGCACCCGCTCCATTTTACCCATCGCCATGGCCAGATTAATCGACAGCGTCGTCTTGCCCTCGCCCGGAACCGAGGAGGTCACCAGAATCACCTTGTGCGGATTGTCGAGGCTGGAGAGCACCAGGCCGGTGCGAATACTGCGCACCGATTCGGCATAGCTGCTCTCCTGCTGATCCAACGTTAGCGGCACATCCGATTTCTTTTTACTACCCTTGAGTAGCTGCAAGATGCCAAGCATCGGCAGGCCAAGCTTCTCCTCAATATCATCCGAACTCTTCAGCATCCGGTCCAGCGCCTCGTACAGGAATGCCAGCAGGACGCCGAACATCAAACTGGTGAAAAAGGCTAACGCCAGAATCAGCCCCTTCTTCGGCTTGAATGGTTTGATCGGCAGCACTGCCGGATCCATCAGTCGCGCATTGGCTGTTTGCAGGTCGACTGTCTGACTGGCCTCTTTCAACCGCGCCAGGAATGTATCGTACAACGTCCGGTTGCTCTCCACCTGGCGCTGATATTCGCGCAACTTGACCGACTTACGCCCGATAGTCTGAATCCGCGCCTTACCGGCCGCCAGCTCACGTTCGGCCGCCTGCAACTCGGAGCGGGCTGAAATCAGTTTCGGGTGCATCGGACCATAGCGTTTGCTCAACTTGGAGTATTTGGCGCGCGCATCGACCATCTTGGATGGTCAGTTCATCAAGCTCTCTGGCGATCAGCGTATCAACACCCTGCACATCCACCAGGTGATGCTTCTCCTTGTAGGCCTGCAATGCAGCACACTCTGAATCTTCCAGATTCTTCTTGAGCACCTTCAGACGCTACTCCATCCAGCCGGTCGCCTGCCGGGTCATATCGATGCGCGAGGACAGCTGCTCCTCGATATAGGCATTGGCCAGCGCATTGACGACCCGCGCCGCCAGCTGCGGCGATTCCGCCTCAAACTCCAGCCGGATCATCTGGCCTTGGTCAGGCTCGCATGTAATCGATCCTGAAACGCCTGCACGACCTGTTCACGCTCGATTTCTTCCTGGTCGACGACCGCAGCATTGACATGCGTGTTCAGCGCCAGATATGGCGTTTATGGCAGATCCGTCGGTTTAACCGTTTACACAAAATTCAGAATACCTTCTTGCCTTCATCCACTTTGCACTCATCGTGGAAAGCTTGAGGGTTGTGTGAACAGGCCCTAGCGTTTTCTTTGTTGCCGAGATCTCCTGCAGCCGATCCGCCAGAATCGGGATTTTTGTATTGCAGCTTGAGTGACGGCACCGGGCCGAGCTCCACCTCGATATGGCTGAATTGCATGTCCGACACTTCCAGTTCCTGCTGCAGATCTCCGGCCTTGGCTAAGGCATACATCAGTGCCGTGCCGATACTATTGCCTTCCAATGCAGTTAGAGCGTGTTTCAGATCGAGCCGGACGGCCGGATCATGATAGAAGTGCGGAATCAGTTTGGGCGGAATGCCGAGTTCAAGCTCAAGTTCGGTCAACGTGTAACCGGCCTGTTTCAAGTGCGGCAATGCCGCATTAAAATCCCTCATTGCCATTTCAGTGGAGAGACCTGAGTCGAATACATAATCGACGGCATCCGAAGCCAGCAGGGAAAACTTTTCGGCGGCGGCATTATAGTTACCACGTTCGATCTCCTGCAACCATGAGACACCGCTGCGCTGCATGCTGACAATCTCCATAGCGCGGATGGTCATGCCGATGGACAGCATCAGAAAGATGACCAACGAGATCTGGCTCCAGAAAATAAGACGGCGTTTTGCCTTGCGTCGTTTCCTGAGAGTTGCGGCGCGCGCAACTGGCCGCTCCGGCGGCGCGATGCGCTTACGATCCTGTGGGGTGATCGCCATTGACTATCATTTGCATCGATTTTCTCCTCTTTCTGCAACAATACCTGCAGAGGCTGATGCCCTCTCCTTCCATGACAATTGAGACAGTCGCAAACAACGGTCGTGACTGCCTACCCTCGAATGCGCGTACCGTATTCAAGGGACATCATGATCTCCTGAGCCGGGATGTGTGCAGGAAATAGTGTTCCTGAAACTTTTGCTCCCATCAGGCTTGCGCCTTGCAGATTGCAACTACTCAGATCCAGCCCTCTTAAGTCGGTAAGATGAAAACGACTGTTGGAAAAATCAAGTTCACAAGTATTCAGACCTGAGAGGTCCAGCCCGCCAAAGTCCGTATTCGAAAGCGAGTGCGCAGTACCGCTTGCAAGCAGCCTGTTCGCCTCATCAATCTTACCTTCTCGCAATAGTTCGTTGATTGGGTCATGCCTGATTTCCATATGCAACTCCTGTTAACCAGCATTTTTGATACCCGGGTATGAGCAATCAACATGCCAAAGCATGCACATTTATACCCAACAATTATCATGCATGATTATCGAATGCATAGCTGGTAAAATTATCCTACAGTAAGCCTCGCCTCTTCTTCTGATGGATCAACTACCCCATCTGCGCCGACATGCGTTATAAATCTGTTCGTGTTACCTGACAGCAGCAACTCCATCATCACTTGCTCAAGCCAGGGTCTATTAACATTAATTGAAATATGTATAATTTTTTCATGCAGTTAACACGTTCTCAATTTAATAAAATCGCTCACTTATTGCCCCGC
>CAYSMR010000145.1:0-5050 GCA_964432195.1 uncultured Zetaproteobacteria bacterium
ATTCGCCGGTCTGGATGTTGTGCAGCGCCTCGCGCATCGCCTTGCGCGACTCCTCGTTGATCACCTTCGGGCCGGTTACATACTCGCCGTACTCGGCATTGTTCGAGATCGAGTAGTTCATGTTGGCGATGCCGCCCTCATACATCAGATCGACAATCAGCTTCAGCTCATGCAGGCACTCGAAATAGGCCATCTCCGGCGCATAGCCGGCCTCGGTCAGCGTTTCAAAGCCGGCCTTGACCAGTTCTACAGCACCGCCGCAGAGCACAGCCTGTTCGCCGAACAGGTCGGTTTCGGTCTCGTCCTTGAAGGTCGTCTCGATAATGCCGGTACGGCCGCCGCCGATCGCCGATGCGTAGGAGAGGGCGATATCCTTGGCCTTGCCGCTGGCGTCCTGGAACACCGCGATCAGGTCCGGAATGCCGCCGCCGTTGACGAACTCGTTGCGCACCGTGTGGCCCGGCGCCTTCGGCGCGATCATGATGACGTCGAGATCGGCGCGCGGGACGATTTGGTTGTAGTGGATGGCGAAGCCGTGCGCGAAGGCCAGCGTTGCGCCCTGCTTCAGATTCGGCTCCAGCTCGTTCTTGTACAGGTCGGACTGGAACTCGTCCGGAGTCAGCACCATGACCAGATCAGCGCCGGCAACCGCTTCAGCGACGCCGCTGACTTTCAGGCCGGAGGCCTCCGCCTTGGCAACCGAGGACGAACCTACGCGCAGACCGACGGTCACATCAACGCCGGAGTCCTTCAGGTTGTTGGCGTGGGCATGGCCCTGCGAGCCGTAGCCGATGACTGCGACTTTGGTGTTCTGGATAATCGAAAGATCAGCATCCTTGTCGTAATAGACATTTAGAGCCATGGTGTTTCTCCTGTACATTAATTTGATTCGTTCGAAATTGAAGGGGGGCGCAGCATATACGCTCCGCTGCCAAAGTTCACCTGTTTGATTGCAGCTGCTTTCAGCGCGATGCCGCGGCTACGCGTTGCTGAAAACGGTGCCGATGCCTTCGTCGGTGAGGATCTCGAGCAGCAACGCATGCGGTACACGCCCATCAATGATATGAGCCTGACTGACGCCGGCTGCGACCGCGTCGAGGCAGCACTGCACTTTCGGGATCATGCCGCCGGCGATGACGCCGTCATCGATCATCGCGCGGGCCGCCTGCGGACTCAGCTGCGAGCAGAGCTGTTTTTCCGCATCGAGAACGCCGGCGACATCGGTCAGCAGGATCAACTTGGCCGCGCCGAGAGCCGCGGCAATCGCGCCGGCGACCAGGTCGGCATTGATATTGTAGCTCAGCCCCTCGGCCTTGTGGAAGCCGACCGGCGCGATGACCGGCACGAAGCGGTCATCCTCGAGCACCGTCAGGATCTCGGTGTTGATCGCATGCACGCGGCCGACATGGCCGAGATCGATGATCTCCGGCACGTCGAGTTCCGGCGCGCTCTTCTCGATCTTCATCTTGCGCGCGCAGATCAGGCCTCCGTCCTTACCGGAGAGACCGACCGCCTTGCCACCGGCCTTGTTGATATTGCCGACAATCTCCTTGTTGACGAGACCGGCCAGCACCATTTCGACGACATCCATCGTTTCGGAGTCGGTGACGCGCATGCCGTTGATGAACTTCGCCTCCTTGCCGATTCTGGCCAAGTGTTTGCCGATCTGCGGGCCGCCGCCGTGCACGACGACCGGATTGATGCCGACCTGTTTGAGCAGCGTGATATCGGTGGCGAAACTGGCCTTCAGCTGCTCCTCGACCATTGCGTTGCCGCCGTATTTGATGACGATGGTCTGGTTGGCGAAGCGCTGCAGATAGGGCAGCGCCTCGACCAGCGTACCGGCGCGGGCAACAGAGTGTTTCATTTGTCCGCCTCGGCCAGCGGTACGGTCTTGCGCTGGTGGGCCGGTTCGCAATCGAGCAGCACCGACCAGAGCCATGACAGGCCGCAGATTGTCAGCGTAATGCCGAGGCTCAGGAACAGGCGCGAATCGTTCGGGTCATGCAGTTGCTGGCCGAGCGGGATGAATACGATCAGTCCGATCGCCAGTACGCCGATGCGGGTCCACACGACGCTCTGGCGGAACAGCACGCCGGCTGCGCCCGGCACCGACATCAGCGCATAGAGCATGATCACAATCCAGTGGTTCTCGCCGTTGACCGATGTCAGCCGCGTCCAGACGCCGTTGCTGCTGCCGCTCAGGCGCAGCTCGATGATCGCGGCGATGACAATCACGGCTGCCGAGCTGGCGCCCCAAAGCAGCCAGCCGATCCACGGTTTGTGGCGGACGACATGGTTGGTCCAGACGCCATTGCCGATCACATACATCAGCGCTGCGAAGGTCATGCCCCACGGGGCGAGTGTGAATTCAATCTGCATAATCCAACCTTTTGATTCGGGAATGCGGCAAGCCTAACGGGGTCGGTCGCCGAAATCACGCAACGGCGGATGAAAAAAGAACAGGGCGCCCCCGACGGGACGCCCTGTGTGCCGGATGGCGGGCGGGATTCAGTGCTGCGGCGCGGATACGCTGTTTTTGACGCTCTGCCAGCCGCGGCCAAGCTGTGCGCCGGTCCATGCGGCGCTGTCGGATGCGATTTCGCGGGTGGCTTGCCACCCCTGTTTCGATTTTTCCACGCTCCATTCGAATACGGCGGTCGCGCCGTGGCGGGTTTTGTCCCACAGTCCCTGTTCGTGCGATATTTTCCGTTCTGCGGCCGTGGCCGGCGCGGTGATGCTCAGCAGCGCGAACAGCGACAGCGTGATGACCAGCAGTGTTTTGATTGATCTCTCCATGATCGTACCTCCTTGGCTTGTCGAAGTGCATACAAGCGCAGCGGCAGCGGCGGGGCAGTGGCCGGCGTCACAAAAGCGCGTTCAGCCGGCGATCATCGCCTCCTTGGCGGCCCGGGAGAGCTGCTTGATCCGATATTCGGCCTTCAGCGCCTCGGCGCGCGAACCGATCTGCTGCCGGTAGACCAGTGCGAGCGGCCCCTTGCCGCGCAGATATTTTGCGCCGCGCCCGGCCTGATGTTCGGCGAAACGACGTTCGACATCGGTGCTGATGCCGGTGTAGAGGTGGCCGTTGCGGCAGCGTACCAGATAAACCGACCAGACCGCTTCCGCATCAGCCGGCAAGTTCCAGCTCCTCGCTGGCGCTGATCCACGCCTCTTCGCACTCGCTGATCTTCGCATCGAGCAGGCGGCGTTGTTCGCTCAGCTCCCTGATCCGCCCGGCCGATGTGCCGTCGTAGAGATCCGGATCGGCTAGCTCTGTCTCGAGCGTCTGCAACTGTTGTTGCAGCTCATCGAGCTGCTGCTCCAGCGATTTGACCCGGTTGCGCAGTGGCTGAAGTGCTTTGCGCTGTTCGCTTTTGCGCTGCCGCTCGGCCTTGTGGGACGGGCGCGTCCCGGCATCGGCTGCCGGGGTCGCGCTCTCCCGCTGCTGCAGCAGCCAAGCTGCGTAATCATCGAGATCGCCGTCAAACGGCGCAACTCCGCCGCCGGAGACCAGCAGCAGCGAATCGCAGACGCTTCTGAGCAGGTGGCGATCATGCGATACCAGCACCATCGCACCGTCGAAGCTCTGCAGCGCCAGTGCCAGCGCATGCCGCATCTCCAGGTCGAGATGGTTGGTCGGCTCGTCGAGCAACAGTAGGTTCGGCTGCCGGTAGACGATCATCGCCAGTACCAGTCGCGCCTTCTCGCCGCCGGAGAACGGCGCGACCGGCGCAAGCGCCATATCGCCGCGGAAATCGAAGCCGCCGAGAAACTGGCGCGCCTGCTTCTCTGAGAGCGCATCATCGAGCATCATCAGATGCTGGACAGGGGAGAGCTCGTCATGCAGCTGTTCCAGCTGATGCTGGGCGAAATAGCCGATGGCCAGTTCGGCGGCCGCATCTCTGCTGCCCCGCTGCGGAGCGAGTTCGCCAGCCAGCAGTTTGATCAGCGTTGATTTACCTTCGCCGTTGGGGCCGAGCAGGCCGATGCGTTCACCCGGCAGTAGCGACAGCGACAGCTCATTCAGAATCGTCATATCGCCGTAGCCGGCCGCGGCCCGGTTCAGGCGCAGCAGCGGATTGGGAATCAGGCCGGGGTGTTTGAAGCTGAACGAGAACGGTGAATCGACATGGGCCGGCGCGATGATCTGCATCCGCTCCAGCGCCCTGATCCGGCTCTGCGCCTGCCTGGCTTTGGTGGCCTTGGCCTTGAAGCGGGTGATGAAGCTGTTCATATGCGCGACCTGTTGCTGCTGTTTTTCGTAACTGGCCTGCTGCAGCGCCAGGCGCTCGCTGCGCATGCGCTCGAAATCACTGTAATTCCCGCTATATAGATAAATACTTTGATGCTCGATATGAATAATGCGATTGACGCAGCGGTCGAGAAAATCGCGATCGTGCGAGATCAGCAGCAATGCGCCGCGATAGTCGCGGATCCACCGCTCCAGCCAGACGACGGCCTCCAGGTCGAGATGGTTGGTCGGCTCATCGAGCAGCAGCAGATCCGAGCGGCACATCAGTGCATGCGCCAGATTCAGCCGCATGCGCCAACCGCCGGAAAAATCGGCGACCGGCCGCGTCAGCGCATCATCGGCAAAGCCCAGACCGCGCAGCAGCCGGGCCGCGCGCGCATGCGCGGCGTAACCGCCAATGGCGCTGATGCGCTCATGCAGTGCGGCGATACGCATGCCGTCGCCATCGCTTTCTGCGCGCGCCAGTTGCCGTTGCAGCACTGTCAGTTCAGCATCGCCCTGCATGACATAATCGACCGCGTTCTGCTGCAGGGTTGGCGTCTCCTGCTCGACATGGGCGATGGCGATACCGTGCTCGATCCGGAAACTGCCTGCATCCTCCTCGATGTGGCCCTGCACGAGCGCGAACAGCGACGATTTGCCGCAGCCGTTGGCACCGGTAATGCCGACTCGATGGCCGGCCTGAATCGTCATGCTAGCATCGCTGAATAACAGTTTATGGCCGCGTCGCAGCGTGATTCGGTCGAAATAGAGCATGCGCCAATAGTAGGGAGTTGCCGGAAAACTACACCCCCC
>CAYSMR010000146.1:0-5001 GCA_964432195.1 uncultured Zetaproteobacteria bacterium
GCGACCACCAGAGCAGCGGCTGCCCCTCGCCATACCACGGAAAAATGCCGCGGCCATAGGCCGCCAGCAGCGTCTCCGGCTCCAGATTGCCGCCGATCGCCAGAAGACCGTCGGTGTTGACTTGACGCGGGTCGGGGAATTCAATCCGGTTGTCGCCTGCCTGTTTATCCATACCCTCTTCGCCACTACCCTGTTCACTGCCGCCCATTATCACCTCCGGATATCGTCAGCATCTACCCCTACCGATCGCCGCGCCGGCAGCACCGGCCGGCAAGCGGCACATACTGCTAAAAAAATGTCCATCCCGGCCTGCGCATTGCGAAAATCGCTTTCGGCACTAGAGTGCGCGCCCCCGCGCAAATCAGGAGTTCCGATGTTTCGACTGTATTACGATCATGCCGCCAGAGCTAAGGACGATATTCTATCCGGGCTGACCGTCGCCTTCGCGCTGGTGCCCGAAGCGGTCGCATTCGCGTTTGTTGCTGGCGTCAATCCGCTGGTCGGCCTCTACGGCGCCTTCCTGATGGGGCTGGTCACATCGCTGGTCGGCGGCCGCCCCGGCATGATCTCCGGCGCAACCGGATCAATGGCCGTGGTCATGGTGGCACTGGTCTCCCAGCACGGCGTCGAATACCTGTTTGTCACGATCATCCTGACCGGCATCCTGCAGATGATGTTCGGCGCGGCCAAATTCGGCAAATATATCCGCATGGTGCCCTACCCGGTCATGCTCGGCTTCGTCAACGGACTGGCGATCGTGATCTTTCTGGCCCAGATGGAGCAGTTCAAAACTGAAGGGGCGGACGGCGTCATGCACTGGCTCTCCGGCCCGCCGCTGCTCACGATGCTCGGGCTGGTCGCGCTGACGATGGCAATCATGTATCTCCTGCCCAAAATCACGCGCGCGATTCCGGCCGGCCTGGCCGCGATCATCACGATCAGCCTGATTGTTATATTCGGCGGTCTGGATACCAAATCGGTCGGCGATATCGCCGATATCAGCGGCGGCTTCCCGAGGTTCCATATCCCGGCCGTACCGTTCAATCTGGAGACGCTGGAAATCATCCTACCCTACGCGGTGATTCTGGCCGGCGTCGGCCTGATCGAATCGCTGCTGACGATGAGCGTCGTCGACGAGATGACCGGCACGCGCGGTCAGGGCAACCGCGTCTCGATCGGCCAGGGGCTAGCCAACACCGTCAACGGCTTCTTCGGCGGCATGGGCGGCTGCGCGATGATCGGCCAGACGATGATCAACGTCTCCTCCGGCGGCCTGCGCAACCTCTCCGGCATTGCCGCAGCACTGTTTCTGCTGACCTTCATCATGTTCACCTCCGACCTGATCGCGATGGTCCCGGTCGCAGCTCTCGTCGGACTGATGTTCATGGTCGTCATTGGCACATTCGAATGGGGCAGCTTCAATCTGTTGAAGAAGATCCCGCGCGAGGATTCGTTTGTCGGCATTCTGGTCGCCGTCGTGACGGTATTCACCGATCTGGCTACGGCTGTCATTATCGGCGTTATCGCATCGGCGCTGGTCTTCGCATGGAAGCAGGCCCGCCATATCCATGCAATCCCGCACGATGAACAACGTGACGGAAAACCCGTGCGCTTCTATGCGCTGCACGGACCGCTGTTCTTCGCATCGGTACACCGCTTTGCCGAGCTGTTCGATCCGCAGCAGGATCCCGACGAGGTCATTATCGATTTCGCCCACTCGCGCGTGGCCGACCATTCGGCGATTGAAGCGATCGACAATCTGGCCGAACGCTACAAACAGGCTGGCAAGGAGCTGCATCTGATCCATCTGAGTCCGGAGTGCCGCCAGCTGCTGACCACGGCCGCCGAACTGGTCGAGGTCAATATTCAGGAAGACCCGAATTACCACATCGCCGACGACAAGCTGGCCTAAACAACCCGCCGGCGCGGACAGCAAACCGGCGGCAGACCGTCTGATCTATCCTCGCCCCCAGTCGCCGGCAGGCGTCAGCCGGCCGGTACGATCTTGCCGTGCTTGATGCTAAAGATATCCAGCTGCTTCTGGCCGATGCCGGCCGCGTCGAAGCCCACATGGCCGGTCATCGCCGGAAAACCTCCCGGCTCGCGCAGCGCCTCGAAAATCGCCTTGCGTTCCAGCCCCAGACGCGACGTGATCACCGTCGCAATGCGCATCGTATCGTACGCCAGCCGCATCAGCTCGCTCGTCTTGCCACCGCCCCACGCCTCCCGATAGGCGAACTGAAAGCTGCGCCGCACCGGATCGTCGACATCGCTCTGCCCCATATGGCCGAACGCGGCAAAACGGGCATGCGAGAGATAGCGGCCCCGATCATCGAGCAGATGCCCGTCCATCCAGCGGCTAGTGCCGTAGAGCGGCAGGTCGCTGATATCAACATAGGCCAACTGACCGGCCAGCAGCGCCACCTGACGTCCGTTCAGCGCCAGATAGGCGGCATCGAAATTGACCGGAACGCGCAGCTCCATATCCATCTCCGGCAGAAACAAGTTCAGATCTTCATCGAGGGCCGCCAGCACCATATCGTCATCGGTTTCATAGCGCAGCTGCCTGAGCTGATCGCGATGGTCGATCTCGCCGCGCGGCAATTGCAGAGTCTGCACAATCTCGCCGCCCAGCCCTTCAAACGCGCTCTCGAACATTTCGGCTTCGGTCTGATGCTCGCCGCCCTCGGCGATCACGACCATGCGCCGGGCTCCATGCTGCCAGGCATAATCTGCCATGACGCTGACCTGGGCCAGCGGCGACAGCGTATGCACGAACAGCGCCGGCGAGCGCCGCGCCAGATCGGTACGTCCGGTCAGGCTGATCAGCGGCGTGGACGGTTTCAGATAGGGCAGCAGCGCCTCCGCTGTCTCGGCCAGCAACGGTCCGAGAATGATGCCGACCCCTTCATCGGTCAGCTGGCGATAGGCCCGGATCGCCGTATCCGGATCCGACGCCGTATCCTCGACGCGCAGCGTGATATAGTCGTCATACTCCAGCCCGGCCAGCGCAATACGAATGCCGCGCAGCGCCTGCCGGCCGTAACGGGCATACTTGCCGCTGAGCGGCAACATCACGCCGATCGTCGCCGCCTGCACCTGGCCGTTCGCCCAGGCCTGCAGCTGGCTGATCTGAACCGCACCCGGCACCGCTGCCGCAAGCAGCTCGGCAATGCGCCCGACCTGCGCCATCTCGCCGCTCATCAGGCGCGCCCGCCCGGCAAACAACGCGAATGCGGACAACACCTGCGGCGACAGCTCGCGGCGGGTCTGCTCGCGCTGCGTCAAAATCTGTTCCACGCTCTCGATCGAGGCGCGCCGGGCAGCCAGCCTCAACCAGTTATCGCGCCCGGCCGGATCCACTTCGGCCGCAGCCAGCAGCCAGCCCACCGCCTCCCGCTCGCCGGCCTCCTGCGCCACGACCGGACCAATCTCGATAATCTGCTGCAACAGTTCGCGCGTCAGCCGCAGGTGCAGCAATGCAGCACGCATCTCGCTCAGGGCGCGCCCGTTCTCCTCCTGCTCCAGCCACCAGCGCGCCAGCCAAAAATGGGCATAGGGCGCCAGCGCATGCTGCGGATAAGCCTGAATTGCAGCCTGCGCGCGCTCCAGCGCATCGGGAAAATCGCCCTCCAGCAGCAGCTGCGCGCGGCGGAAGGTGGCCTCCTCGCGGATCGGCGCAGTCCCCTCCTGCGCCAGCCGCGCCAGCTCGGAGAGTATCGTACCGATATCGCCGCCGCCGCGCGCCTGCGCCATCAGCCGCCGGATCTCGGCTGCGCCGCGGAAGGTCTGCAGCATCTGCATCTGCGCCGGCTTTTCCGCCGTCGTCACCGCGCGCCTGGGCTGACAGCCGGAGAGCGCCAGCAGCGCAATCATGGCAATCGATAACAAAACCGGCATTGCGGCCGGCGGTCCGGAAAGATAACGTGTCCTCAACATGGATTCGCAGACTAGACATCAATCACCCACCGGCCAACTGTTCATCGTCGCCACGCCGATCGGCAATCTGGCCGACATGACCTACCGCGCCGTCGAAACGCTGAAATCGGCCGATCTGATCGCCGCCGAGGATACGCGCACCAGTCGCAAGCTGCTGCAGCACTACGCCATCACGACGCCGATGATCGCCGTGCATGAACATAATGAAGCGATGATGAGCAAAACGCTGCTCGAACGGCTGCAGGGCGGCGAACATATCGCCCTGATTTCGGATGCAGGCACGCCGCTAATCTCCGACCCCGGCTACCGGCTGGTCTGCGCGCTCAGCGCCGCAGGCGTGCGCATCGTGCCGATTCCAGGCTGCAGCAGCATCCTGACCGCGCTGTGCGCCGCCGGCCTGCCGACCGATCACTTCCGCTTTGCCGGCTTCCTGCCGCGCAGCGGCAAGGCGCGACAGGCCGAACTTGGCCGCATCAGTGGCGCCGACGAGACGACTGTTCTGCTCGAATCGCCGCGCCGGCTGCTGGCCGCGCTGCGGGAGCTGCAGGCCTGTATTCAGCCCGATCGACAGCTGGTCGTGGCCCGCGAACTGACCAAGCTGCATGAGGAGTTTATTCGCGGCACGGCCGATGAGCTCGTCGGGCTCTTCAGCGCCCATGCCCCGCGCGGCGAAATCGTGCTGATGATCGGCCCGGCCAGCGCCGAGAGCGTAGCCCTGACCGACCGCCAGATCATCGACTGTCTGGCCGAGCCGGCCATGCAGGCGCTGCCCCCGTCGGCCCGCGCCAAGGCGGTCGCCCATGCGCTCGGCATCAGCAAGTCGCGCGTGTACGGCCTGATCAGCAACAGCAGGCCATGAACAGCAACCTTTCTGCAACGGCGCGGCTATACGATTCTGGCGCGCAATGTGCGGCTCGGCCGCGGCGAACTGGATATCGTTGCGCAACATGATAAGCTGATCGTGTTTTACGAGGTCAAGGTGCACCGTTCGCATACAGCCGCCCTGCAAGCCTTGCATCAGGATACATGCGCCCGACTGCGCTCGTCGGCGGAAAGAGGTCA
>CAYSMR010000147.1:0-4989 GCA_964432195.1 uncultured Zetaproteobacteria bacterium
CGGGCGTCACGGTCAGGAAATCGTCGCCGCAGGCCTGCTTGATCGCGGCGGCCTCATGCACGCTGCAGACGGCGCCGTCGAGGCCGGCATCCCTGGCCATCGCGGCGCGTTCCAGCGCCAGCTCGCGGGCCTGATCCGGCGGCATCGGATCGCTGGTCAGTACGGTGACGGCGATCAGCTTCATTGCGGGGAAGGCGCGCGCGGCACCGGCCGCGGCGGTCAGCATCGCCTCGCCGCCGCCGGCATGCACATTGACCATCTCGACGCCGAGCCGGCCGGCGCTTTCGACGGCCTGGGCGACCGTATTGGGAATATCGTGGAATTTCAGATCAAGGAACACCCGATGGTGCCGGCGCATTTCGGCGACCAGCTGCGGCCCCTCAGCGACAAACAGGCGTAGGCCGATTTTGAACCAGCCGACCGCATCGCCGAGCCGGTCGCGTATCGCCAGCGCCTCATCAGCGCGTTGCACATCCAGCGCCACCATCAGTCTCTCTCTCATATCTGTTCCTCGCTCTTGGGATGCAGCGTGCCCCATGCATGGCATTGCGGGCACTGCCAGCGCAGTTCGACAACCTCGACGCCGCACTGCTC
The DNA here is from genome assembly GCA_964432195.1 of uncultured Zetaproteobacteria bacterium. GTDB lineage: Bacteria > Pseudomonadota > Zetaproteobacteria > Mariprofundales > Mariprofundaceae > Mariprofundus. The sequence continues at coordinate 595 of CAYSMR010000147.1, forward strand.
GCAGGCGTAGTTGCGGGCCGTTTTGCGCCACTGCCGGGCAAACCGGGTGTGGCTGTCGGCATCGCCGCCGATAATCGCATGCAAGCGCAGCGACTGGCGCAGCGATGCCGGTTCAAAGCCGGACTCATCGCACAGCTGCTTCGCGGCCGTACTGTCGCGGCGCGCGGCCAGCGCCTCGATCCAGCCGAGCATCAGTTCGGCGTCGCGGCTCTGCTGCCAGCACTCGCGCAGCAGTTCCGCGCCGCGCTCGCGGTAAAAATCGTCATCCTCCAGCAGGGCCGGAATAATCAGCGGGAAGTGCTCGCGCGCCTGCTGCCAGAGCTGGCGGAGCTGTTCGGCGGCGGCATCGTGATCGCGCTGCTGCAGGGCCAGCTCGATCTCAACAATCCGGGCCGGCGCGCAGGCCGGACCGAGCTCGAGCGCCCGCGTCGCATAGGCGTGCGCCTGTTCGTGATCATGGTCGCGGAAACAGTGGCGGGCCATTTCGGCGAACAGGTAGGCGCGATGCGAGCCGTAGGATTCGCCGCGCACCTGCTCCAGCCGCGACAGTAGCTCCTCGGCGGCGAGCCACTCGCTGCTCTGTTCGCGAATGCGCAGACAGGCCTCCAGCGCGCCGGCATGATCGGGCTGGATCTCCAGCGCTTTCTGATATTGATAGAGAGCCCGGTCGAGCAGGCCGCCGGTCTGGAAATCGGTGGCCAGCGCCAGATGGGCCTGCAGATGCATCGATTTGGGCAGGTCGGGGCGGGCCAGCAGATTCTGGTGGATGCGCACGGCGCGGCCGATTTCGCCCTTGGAGCGGAACATCTCGCCCAGCGCCATATAGACATCGGCCGCCTCCGAACGCAGCCGCGCCACCTGCACCATCTCTTTCAGGGCCAGGTCGGGTTCGTCGGAGAGCAGATAGTTGATGCCCCGCAGCAGTGGCGTGACGCGCTCATCCTCCTCTTTCTCAGGCTCGTTCTCCTGCTGCACCGGTCTGAGCACCAGCGCTACCAGCACCACCAGCGCGATGGCGGTAATGGCCAGCAGCAGCGTATTCATACGTCGTCCTGGAGCGGGATATTCCTCAGGTTGTCCACTTCCCGTTGCAGCCGCTCATGTTCGCTGCGCAGCCATGCAATCTCCTGCTTGTGCTTGCGGCGGGAGAAGCTGAGCGCCAGCACGCCGCCGGCGAAGCCGAGGAAAAAGGAGATGAAGATCGGCACATAGACCGGGATCTCGGCGCTGCTGACGCCGAGGAAGCGGATCTGCACGAGCTGCAGATTGGCCATCGCAAACATCGTCGCAAACGATGTCAGCACGATGACCAGCAGCACGTTGATCCAGTTCACCGAATTGAGCCCGTGCATTCGGTCGAGTACCCGGTCGAGTCTGTTCATCGGAGCGGGCGCGGTCACGCGGCGTGCCGGTCCACCCGTTCGCGCAGATCCTTGCCCGGCTTGAAGTGGGGGACCACTTTGGCCGGCACCATGACCGCCGCGCCGGTCTTCGGATTGCGGCCAACGCGGGCATTGCGCTGCTTGGTCGTGAAGCTGCCGAAGCCGCGCAGCTCGACATGATCGCCGGATGCCAGCGCATCGCCGATCACCGACAGAATCGTGTTCACGACGACCTCGGCCTCGCGACGGGTGATCCCCTCATGCTGCTCCGCAATGATTTCAACCAGCTCGGATTTTGTCATAACCACCTCCGCTCATCGGCGAGCATAGTCCATCATCCCTGATCTGCAAGCAGGCCGGGGCTTACCCCTTCTTGCTGGCCGCCGCCGGCTCCATTTTATCCAGCAGTTTGCGCTGCAGCTCCAGTGCCAGCGCGGACGGCGTTGAATCCTCTGCGCTCTGGCGCGAATAGTTGCGCACCGCATCGCGCTCTTCGGCTTGCAGCTGCTGACGGATCGACAGCTCGACCTGACGGCGCTTGCGGTTGACCTCGGTGATTTTCGCCTCGATCTCGTCGCCCTCTTTCAGCGGCTCATGATCGCGCGGCACCTCGCGGTTGGCCAGATAGGCGTGCACGCCTTCGGCCACCTCGACAATCATGCCGCTCGGCTTGATCTCGCGCACGGTGCCCTTGATGCTGCTGCCGCGCTTGACGCCGGCTAGGAAAAGCTCGAACGGATCATCGGAGAGTTGCTTGATGCCGAGCGAAATGCGCTGCTTTTCGGCATCGACGCCGAGCACGACGCACTCGACCTCCTGCCCCTTCTGGTAGTTCTTCAGCGCCTCCGCGCCCTTTTGCTCCCAGGAGAGGTTCTCCAGATGCACGAGGCCGTCCATGCCGTCGGCGACCGGCACGAAGAAGCCGAAATCGGTGATGTTCTTGATCTTGCCGGTGATGTGGGAACCGACCGGATGATCGGCCATCCAGGCCTGCCACGGATTTTCAGTGACCGCCTTCAGGCTCAGACGCAACCGGCGCGCCGACGCATCAACCTCGAGCACGGCGACATCGACGACATCGCCTTCGGCCAGCACCTGCGACGGTTTGACGTCGCGCTTGGTCCAGCTCAGTTCCGAGCGGTGAATCATCCCTTCGATGCCCGGCTCCAGTTCGACAACGGCGCCGAAATCGAGCAGGCGGCGCACCGTACCGGTCAGGCGCATGCCCGGCTCATAGGTGGCGGCGACATTTTCCCACGGATCGCTCTGCAGCGCCTTGACCGAGACCGATACCTTGCCGGTCTCCGCATTCAGCTTGACGATTTCAGCGGTGATCTGCTGGCCGATCGAGAGCATCTCGGACGGGTGCTTGATTCTGCGCCATGAGATGTCGGAGACATGCAGCAGCGCATCGACGCCGCCCAGATCGACGAAGGCGCCGAAATCGGCCATCCGCTTGACGACGCCGGAGACCTTGTCGCCGACCGCGTACTGTTCAAAGAATACCTTGCGCAGCGCCTCCTGCTCGACGGCCATCGGCTGCTTGCGCGATACGACGATGTTGTCCGGCTTGCGGCGCGCTTCAAAGATGGCGACCTTGCAGCTCTGGCCGATCAGGCTGGCTGCATCGACATGAAAATCGGTATCGGCTTCCGAGCGCGGCATGAATGCGTTCAGACCGTTCAGATTGACCCGGAAACCGCCCTTGACCTCGGAGGTGATGACGGCATCGACATAAGAGCCGTCGGCCTGGGCGCGTTCGATCTCGGCCCATGCGGCGCTCTGGCGCGCGGCCAGTACCGAGAGCTTGACGCCGGCGGAACCGCCGACCGACTGCACCAGCGCATCGATCTCTTCGCCGACGGCCGGGATATCGAGGCCGGCCTGGGCGAACTCGGAGAGCGGGATCGAGCCTTCGGCCTTGGCGCCGACATCGATAATGACGGCGTCGTTATTGATGCTGACGACCATTCCCTTGATCATCTCGCCGCGCTTGACCTCCGGCTGCTCTTTCAGCGAAGCCTCGAACATCTGTTTGAATGACTCTTCCTCGGCGCTGCCCTGATCGGCGTCCGCCTCGCTCTGCGCGTCCGGCTGCGTTGCAGCCCCGGCGTCACTTGCTGCTGCCTCGGCGGTCGTTTTGTCTACGCTGTTTGCAGCAGCCTGTTCGTTCGCAGCAGCGGCCTGCGTGTCCACAGCCTGTTTGTCTGCACTCTGTTGCTCCGCAACCTGCTGCGCATCCATCGCCTGCTCGCTGACGTCCTGTGCCTGTTCGATGTTGTTGGCTTCGCTCATTGTTTTACCATCCCGGTTACCCAGTTCCGTCCGGAACTGTTATTCAGTGTCGTATTCGTTGTGTGTCGGCAGCGGCTTATGACGCCGATGGCCTGATCAGCCCTCTGCGTTCCAGCACGCCCAGCATCCGATCAACGACCTCCTCGACCCGCAATGTCGTCGAATCGATGGTGATCGCATCGGCTGCCTGTTTCAGCGGGGCATGCTGACGCTCTCTATCGCGTTGGTCACGCATTTTCAGTTCGCTGATCACCTCATCGAGCGAGCTGTCACTCTGCTGCTTCAGCTGCGCCCAGCGGCGGCGGGCGCGCTCGCGCACCGATGCGGTCAGGAAAAACTTGGCCGGCGCATCGGGCAGAACGACCGTGCCGATATCGCGCCCGTCCATGACGCAGCCGTCGGCGGCGAGCCGGCGCTGCAGACCGAGCAGTTTTTCGCGCACCATCGGCATCGCGGCGACCTGTGACGCGGCCGCGCCGACCGATTCGCTCCGCAGCGAATCGGTCAGGTTGACGCCGTTCAGGCTGATGCCGTCGACCGTCCAGCGGATCGAGTCGATCAGCGTGTCGATCATCGCCGCGATCGCCTGTTCATCATCCAGCGCGATGCCGCGCTCCAGCGCCAGCGCGCCGGTCAGCCGATAGAGCAGGCCGGTATCGAGCACCGGCAGTCCGATCTCGTCGGCCAGCATCGCCGCAACGGTCCCCTTGCCGGAGCC
>CAYSMR010000148.1:0-4988 GCA_964432195.1 uncultured Zetaproteobacteria bacterium
GCTCATCCGGACGCCGCTGATGCGCATGCAAGCCGGCGCAATGGCGCCTGCGGATTTGCAATTGGCATGCATTGTGCTCTAATGTTTGCCTAATGTGCTTCCAGGGTAAGTTTTACTGTTTGGACATGCAGATCACAGGGAGGCTGGCATGAAACATCCGATATCGCAGACCTACGGCCTGCCCGGCGCACTCATGCTCGGCGCACTCATGCTCGGCGCAGGCTCGCTTGCGGCCGCGACCGCGCCGGTGACCGCCTCCGACAATATCCCCGACGCGATGCAGCATATGGTCAAGGCGCCGGAGATCGACTTTGCCAACCTGCGCGATCCGTTCGCCTCCTATCTGGCCCGCGTTGCGCCGCAGGGGCGCACTACGCTGCATGTGAATCAGCAGCGCCTGAACAGCCACAAACGCACCAAGCTGGAGGAGTTCGATCTCGATGCGCTGAAGCTCGTCGCGATATTCAGCATGGGCGGCGAACGCGTCGCGATGGTGCAGGATACGACCAGCAAGGGCTACATCGTGCGCCGCGGCGACTATATGGGCAAACACAACGGCAAGATCGAGAAGATCGACGACAATACGCTGTTTCTGGTCGAGCAGGTGCTAAATCCGGCCGGCGACGTTATCGACCGCCAGGTCACGCTGACGCTGAAAGAAGTGAACGAATAAGCCTTGTCCGACACCATGACTGCCGCCGAAGTACGGCGCTTTTTTGAACATCTGCAGGCGGCCAACCCGGAACCGGTCACCGAGCTGAACTACAGCACGCCGTTCGAGCTGCTCGCTGCGGTGATGCTCTCGGCCCAGTCCACCGATGTCGGCGTCAACAAGGCGACGGCCCGGCTCTTCCCGGTCGCCAATACGCCTCAGGCGATACTCGATCTCGGCGAGGAGCAACTGAAAACATACATCTCGTCGCTCGGCCTCTACAACAGCAAGGCGAAACACCTGATCGGCGCCTGCCGCATGCTGGTCGAGCGCCACGGCGGCGAGGTGCCGGCCACCCGCAAGGAGCTGGAGGCGCTGCCCGGCGTCGGCCGCAAAACAGCCAATGTCGTACTGAATATTCTGTTCGATGAACCGACGATGGCTGTCGATACGCATATCTTCCGGCTCGGCAACCGTACCGGACTGGCCCCCGGCAAGACGCCGCTGGATGTCGAAAAGCAGCTGCTGAAGGTGATCCCGAACGAATTCATGCAGCATGCCCACCACTGGCTGATCCTGCACGGGCGCTATATCTGCATGGCCCGCAAACCACGCTGCCACGAATGCCCGGTCAACAGCGAGTGCCACTGGCCGGAGAAACCGACAGCGATCAGCTAGCCGATCCATTCAGCGCTTCCCCAACTTGGTTTCAGAGCCGTTTATTCCGGAGATATTACAGCGTCAGCAGCATATCGATCAACTCGCTCTGCGGAAACAGATCGAACTTGTCCCTGCGGATATTGGCGTGCGTCCACATACCCCGCACCCGGCCGTAATAGGCATCCTCGTTATACTCAAATGCCCGCGCGCCATGCTGTCGAATCGCCGCCACGAGACCTGCCCGCACATCGATCGAATCGCGCTCGGCAATCCACAGTATACAGCGCCTGAGCGTCTCCAGCTGCGCCGGCGAGTAGGCGTGCCAGTGACGGTGGCCGCGAAACGGCGAGTCCAGCGTCACAATCTGATCGGCGGCGACCGGCGTGCCGACATAGGTGCGCCCCTGCTCCAGATAACTGAAATTACACAGCTCGTTCGCTACCGAATGGGTATGCATATGCTGCGAACCATTGCGCCCTAGGTGCCATCCGTAGCCGCCAGCCGGCATGCTCTGCACCAACTCGCCGTCGTAACGGCCATCGTCGCCCCGCACCGAGCGACCGCCAAGCACGATTTCGGTCGCAATCGGACCGCGCTGATCCCTGGCCCAGCCCTCCACAACTGCGCAGGGCTTATGCCAGCCCGCAGTATGATGCAGGAACAGATACTGCTTCGCGGTCGGTCCCGGTTTGTACTCGCCGGCCGGCAGAAAATAGCGCTTCACGCTCAGCCCCGGAACCGGCGTATAGACACGCTCGCGATCGTCGGTCGATGCGCTGGCACTGTGCAGCGCAGCCATTGTTTTCGGGCCGGCAATCCCGTCCACCTCCAGCCCGGCTGCCTGCTGAAACGCCTCGACTGCAGCCTCTGTCGCCGTATCAAACTGGCCGCTCTGTTCAATACCGAGCAGATGCTGCAGTTCGGCCACAGCCTCACCCTGATCACCTGTGCTCAATTACATCGTCATCACCTCTCGCATGACCGAAGCAGTAGCATTTCAATGCTGTAGCGCCGTCGCATTGCTGTACATTCCATGAATATGGGACTGCACACCGAAAAGGCTGTGCGCAAACGCCGAATCCATCAGCCCTTCCTTTACCTGACCGGGTTCTGCCACTAGCTTTGCTGGCTTAGCTTTCCGGAGGCTTGATTTCTATGCTGAATCGTCTGTTCGGGTTGTTTTCCCGTGATATTTCTATTGACCTTGGTACCGCCAACACGCTGATTTATGTGCGCGGGCAAGGCATTGTGCTCAACGAGCCGTCGGTCGTGGCCATTAACACCGGCGGCGGCCGCCAGCATCGCCGCGTGCTGGCTGTCGGCATGGACGCGAAACGTATGCTCGGACGCACACCCGATAGTATTCAGGCTATCCGCCCACTGAAAGATGGCGTCATCGCCGATTTCGTCGTCACCGAAGAAATGCTCAAGCAGTTCATTCGCAAGGTGCATGACCGCACCTGGGGCATTCATCCGCGTATCGTGATCTGCGTCCCCTACGGGTCAACGCCGGTGGAACGGCGCGCAATCCGCGAATCGGCCCTGTCGGCCGGTGCGCGCGAGGTCTACCTGATCGAGGAGCCGATGGCTGCCGCGATTGGCGCGGAGCTGCCGGTCACCGAAGCCTCTGGCTCGATGGTTGTGGATATCGGCGGCGGCACCAGTGAAATCGCAGTGATCTCCTACGGTGGCATCGTCTACTCCCGCTCGGTGCGCGTCGGCGGTGACAAGATGGATGAATCGATCATCAACCACCTGCGCCGCAAATACAGCCTGCTGGTCGGTGCGCCGACAGCCGAGAAGATCAAGATGCAATTGGGCAGCGCCTTCCCGCAGGAGACCCGCCGCGAAATGGAGGTCAAGGGTCGCGACCTGATCAATGGCGTGCCGAAGAACCTGCTGCTCGACGACTCCGAAATCCTCGAGGCGCTGACCGAATCGGTGAATGCGATTATCGAAGGGGTCAAGGTCTGTCTGGAACGCACACCGCCCGAACTGGCCGCCGACATTGTCGACAAGGGCATTATGCTCACCGGCGGCGGCGCTCTGCTGGTCGGACTGGACCAGCTGCTGCGCGAGGAGACCGGCCTGCCGGTCACTGTGGCCGAAAACCCGCTCGATTGCGTTGTACTCGGCAGCGGCCGCGTACTCGAAGAGCTGGATCGGATGCGAGGCGTGCTGTTCGAAGAGTGATCGGGCCGGCTATGATCGCACCCTCCCTGTCCATGGCCGTTCCGCTCCCCGCTACTGACCATTTCCCCCGATTTGCGCGGCTGCATTCATGATGCTCGCCCCACGCAGTTCCCGCATCTGGCTGATTACGCTGGCCGTGCTGCTGTCGCTTTATGGGCTTGGCCGCTGGGCCAGCGGCTCGACTGCGATGCTGGCCATGTGGCCGGCGCTGGAGATGCTGCATGCGCCGGTGCAGTGGTGGCAGTCAGCCGCCCTGTGGTTCACCGATCAGGATGCACTACACCGCAAATATCTGGCTTTTGAAAAGCGATCCCAGCAGCAGGCCGCGCTGATCCAGGAGGCCAGCAGTCTGCGCGAGGAGAATCGCCAGCTGCGCCGCATCCTCGAAATCTCCGGCATCACCGGCTACCGCTGGCATGCGGCCAAGGTGCGCGGCCGCAGTCCGGAGATGATGAGTCAGCGCCTGCTGCTACAGGTCGATGATGTCTCGCGCGATGACGTCATCGTCTCCAGCGAGGGGTTGGTCGGTGTGGTCGACAGCACGGCGGAGAATCACGCCACCGTGCGCACGATTTTCGATGCGTCGCTGGCCGTACCGGTCACGATCCCCGGCACCGCGCTGGCAGCGATCTGCCGCGGCCAGGGCGAGAGTCTGTCGGTCGAATTCGTGCCGCAGAAACAGGCACCAGCCATCGGTCAAACGCTCTATACTAGCGGCGCCGGCGGCCTGTTTCCGCCCGGCATCGCTGTAGCGCGCATTGTCAACGTACAACCGATTCGCGGTCAGCTGTTTGTGCGCATCGAGGCCGAACCTGTGGCCCACTGGCAGCGCGACAACTGGCTGGCTGTCGCCTCGCAGCTGCACGACGCACCATGATCGCGCTGCTGATCTCCGTGCTGGCGCTGCTCGGCATCAGCCTGAATCTGGCCTTTGCCAGCACGCTGGCGCAGCCGGACTGGGCGCTGGCGCTGCTGCTGGCCAGCCTGCTGGCTCACCGCCATAACTGGGTCTGGGTGCTGCCGGTCGTACTGCTACATGATCTGGCCCTCTACTGGTCGTTCAGTCTCAGTTTTCTCGTTATGGCACTGCTACCGGCCGCCATGATCTATCTGGATCAGCACCTCGGCGCAGGCCTGCCGCAGCGCATCGCGCTGATGCTGCTGGCCGTATTGACCCTGCTGAGGCCGGGATGGGGTCTGTCGGCAGCACTGCTGACCGTCTGCCTCTGCGTGCCGGTCTGGCACCTGCTAACAAGGCGATATGCGCAACAAACAGCTTGAAACCCGGCAGCGCTTTGATGTGCGCATGTTTCTGTTCTACGCCGCAGTGCCGCTGCTGCTCGGGCTGGTGCTGTTCCAGATCATGCGCCTGCAGTGGTTCGAGCATGAAAAATATATGCTGCAATCCGAGCATAACCGGCTGAATCTGGTTCCGATCCTGCCGGTACGCGGTGAAATCATCGATGCACAGGGGCGCAAGCTA
>CAYSMR010000149.1:0-4970 GCA_964432195.1 uncultured Zetaproteobacteria bacterium
CACCAGATCAGGCAGCGTGATCAGTCCGGCCGTGCCGCCATACTCATCGAGCACGATCGCGATCTGGCAGGAGTGGGCGCGCATCTCCGACAAGAGGCCTGAGACCTGCTCCAGTTCGAGCACGCGCAGGCACGGGCGCAGCAGCGAGCGCAGCGACGGCGATTCGCCGCGCAGCCGCGCCATAACAACATCGCGCACATGCACAATACCCAGCACATGGTCGATATCACCGTCGAGCACCGGCATGCGACTGACGCCGGTCTCGATCAGGACCCGCTCGACCTGATCGAGCGGCGTATCGACGGTAACCGCATGGATATCCGAGCGCGGCACCATCAGTTCGCGCACGCGCATATCGTGCATCTCGATCAGCCGCTCCAGCATGCTGCGCTGATCATCGGAGAGCACCGCTTCGGCCCGTCCGATCACAGCCAGCAGCTCCTGCTCGTCGCGCCCCGGACGCAGATAGTCGATCAGCAGCTTGCGCAGACCGCTCATCCAGCGCTGTACCAGACTCATGACTGCTCCGTGATTGAATCCGGCGTTGAGCCCGGCGCGGCCGGCCGCAGGTGAGAGGCTTCATCATCAGCTTCATCCGGATAGGGTTCGTGCAGACCGAGCCGGCGCATCGCGCACCGCTCCAGCGCCTGCATCCGCGCAGCTTCGTCATCATCGGCATGGTCGTAACCGATCAGGTGCAGCGTCGCGTGCACAACCAGATGCAGCAGATGGGCATCGAACGGCAGGCCGAGACGGGCCGCCTCGGCTCGCACGAACGGCACAGCCAGCGCGATATCGCCGAGCGGTTGGGCCGGATCGACCGGCGGCTCCTGCATCGGGAAAGAGAGTACGTCGGTGACGCGATCCTTGCCGCGCCACTGCCGGTTCAGTTCATGCACGGCGGCATCGGATGCGAAACGGACGCACAGATCCGGCTCCGCCACACCGAATCCGGCCGCAGCCAGCGCCGCGCGCACGGCCTCGGCCACGCGTTGCGGCGGTTCGAACGGCTCCTCGTCGCCCGCTTCCACGCCGCCGGCATCGGCGTCAATCAGCAGATCAATCATGCACGCCCCCCTCTTCGCTCGCATCGTAGGCATTGACGATCTGCTCGACCAGCCGGTGACGCACGACATCGCGGCTGCTGAGCCGGCACAGGCCGATATCCGGCACATGCTCGAGCACGCGCAGCGCATGCAGCAGACCGCTCTGCTGGTGGCGCGGCAGATCGACCTGGGTCACATCGCCGGTGACAACCATCTTGGCCCCGAATCCGAGCCGGGTCAGGAACATCTTCATCTGTTCGCAGGTCGTATTCTGCGCCTCGTCGAGAATAATAAACGCATCATTGAGCGTACGGCCGCGCATATAGGCCAGCGGCGCAACCTCGATGCGGTTCTGCTCCATCAGCACATTCATCTTCTCGACGCCGAGCATATCGGCCATCGCGTCATAGAGCGGACGCAGATAGGGATCGACCTTCTGCTGCATATCGCCGGGCAGGAAGCCGAGCCGCTCGCCAGCCTCGACCGCAGGCCGGGTCAGAATAATCCGCTCGACGCGATTGGCGTTCATCGCAGCGACGGCCATTGCGACGGCCAGATAGGTCTTGCCGGAACCGGCCGGCCCGACCGCCAGCGTCAGCGTATTGCGGGCGATCGCGCGCAGATAGGCGCGCTGATTGGCCGTCTTGCCGCTGATATGGCGGCGACCGGCAATAATGACCTGATGCGCATCATCCTCGCCCGACTGCTGCGACGGATCATCGCGCAGCACTCCCTCGACATCGATATCGGTCAGCGGTCCGTCCTGCTTCTGCATCATCTTCAGCAGCCGGCGCATCGCCTGCGCCGCAGCTTCGGCGCGCTCGCCCTCGATCAGCCAGTCGCCCGGTCTCCCCATAAAGCGCACCTGATAGAAGCCCTCTAGCCGCTGCAGCACCCAGTTACCCGAACCGCACAGCTGTTGCAGCGCCGTCGGATCATCGCTCTGCAGCTGCAGCGCGATCTGCAGCCCGCCGCGCGCGGGCGCAGCGTCAGACATCGTCGCCGGCGAGGATCAACTCGCCCCGAAGCGACTGGCCGTAGGCCTCGGTGATCCGCATCGGCATGATCTGGCCGATCTGACGCGGATTGCCGCGGAAATGGACAATCTTGAAATCGGGCGTGCGCCCCTGCATATCGCCGTCATTGCGGCCGCCCTTCTCGACCAGCACATCGAGCCTGCGCCCGACCTGACGCGCCATCGCATCGGCGGTCTGTTCGCGCGTCAGCGCCAGCAGTTCCTGCAGCCGCGCATCCTTCACATCCTCGGGCACGCTGTCCTCGGCCCTGGACGCCGGCGTGCCCGGACGCGGACTGTATTTGAAGCAGAAAGCCGAGTCGTAGCGCACATGCCGAACCAGCTCCAGCGTCGCCTCGAAATCGGCATCGGTTTCACCCGGATAGCCGACAATAAAATCGGACGAGAGCGCAATATCCGGGCAGTGCTCGCGCAAACGGTCAATCAGGCGATAGTAGGCATCGCGGTCATGGCCGCGGTGCATCGCCTTGAGCAACACATCGGAGCCGCTCTGCACCGGCAGATGCAGATAGGGCATCAGTTGCGGGATCTCGCCGAAAGCGACGCAGAGCTCGTCAGTCATCTCCATCGGATGGCTAGTCGTGAAGCGCAGCCGCTTCAGCCCGTCGAGCTGCGCAACGGCGTAGAGCAGCATTGTGAAATCCCACTCCTCGCCGTCCGGGCCTGTGCCGCGATAGCCGTTCACATTCTGGCCCAGCAGCGATATCTCGACCGCGCCGCCGTCGAGCAGCTGGCGGCACTCGGCCAGCACATCATCAACCGGCCGCGACAGCTCGGGGCCGCGCGTATAGGGGACAACACAGAAGGTGCAGAACTTGTCGCACCCCTCCATAATCGTGACAAAGCCGGAGATGCCGTGGCTCTCCGCCTTCGGCAGATGATCGAACTTCTCGATCTCCGGCATATCGATCTCGGTCAGGCGCACCCGGCTGCGGCGAATCTGCTTCACCATTTCGGGCAGGCGGTGATAGGTCTGCGGTCCGAAGACAATATCGACATAGGGTGCGCGCTTCTGGATGCGCTCCCCCTCCTGCTGACCGACGCAACCGCCGACGCCGATGATAATATCCGGCCGCTTGTCCTTGAGCAGTTTGTAGCGCCCCAGTTCGGAATAGACCTTCTCCTCGGCCTTTTCGCGCACCGAGCAGGTATTCATCAGGATCACATCAGCATCGGACGCCGATGCGACCAGCCTCAGCCCGTAGGCCTCCTTCATCATATCGGCCATGCGCGACGAATCGTACTCATTCATCTGGCAGCCATAGGTCTTGATGAACAGGGTGTCAAAGCTTCTGGATCTGTTTTCGGTTGTCATAAGGCGGCCAAGGCTAGCGCATTTTTTGATAAATACATCCGCCAGCGTACCGCGCTGATGGCAGCAATCTTGCTCGCACCAATCATACTGACGACTGTTGCCGCCCCGGCAACGATCGATACCCGGAGGATAAGACTGTGTCCTGGCTCAAAGGCCTGTTCGGCAAAACACCCGCCCCGGCTAACGCTGGCAAGCAAGCAAGCGCGCCGACGGCAAACGCAGCAAACGACAATAACCGCGAAGCGGCGGCCGAAGCAGCGGAAAATACGCTGGCCCGCCTGCTGGATAGCAGCGCGGCGCCTGCGCCGCAGCAGGCCTACGACCCGGTCCGTCCGCCGGCCATCGAGCCTGAACGGCTGAACCGGCTGCGCTGTCTGGTCCGCGATATTCCGCCGATGCCGGAAATCTGGCATCAGGTGCAGGAGATCCTGCAGCAGCCGGGCGCATCAGCGACCGACCTCGGCCTCTGCGTCGAACAGGATCCGGTGCTGACCGCGCGCATCCTGACCGTCTGCAACTCGCCGGCCTACAAGACGCACGGCAGCGCCGAAATCACCAATATCCGGCTGGCGATCGCCCGCCTCGGCCTGAATGAAGCGAGCATTATCATCTTCAGTTCGCTGGCCCCGGATCTCGGCGACAGCGTCTACAAAAAACGCGAAATCCGTCATGTCTGGTTCCACAGTCAGGCGGTCGCAGCGCTGGCCCGGATTCTCGCCGAACCGGGCGAGCGACTGAGCCGGGATCAGGCATCGCTGGCCGCGATGCTGCATGACATCGGCAAGCTGGTGATGCTGCATATCGAATCGGAAGCGCGGCTGCTCTGCCTGATGGAGCGCATCGATCAGGGCATGCCGACGCTGGCCGCCGAGTTCGACGAATTCGGCTATACTCATATCGACGCCGGCATGATGCTGGCTCTGCACTGGAAACTGCCCAAATATGTGCAGCATATGATCGCCCGCCATCACCACCCGGAAACCGCAGCGATCGACACGCTGCCCGAAAACGAGCGCCACCTGATGGCGACGCTGCAGCTGGCGCATCTGGTGCTGCAGCATGTCATGGACGGCGCCGGCCACCGCGACAACCTCTCGATCTGGCATGCTGCCCGGCGCAGCTGCGGCGGTGATATCGCGCCATTTACGCGCGATGAGCTGGCGCTGCCGCTGGAGAGTACCGCGATGTATGAGCAGTTCCAGCGCGAAATCGAGCGACTGCAGCGCGCATTCGCCGATCTGTTCCAGTCCAGCGACCCGCTGCACGGCAGCGAGGGGAGCGCGCCGGGCGTGACCTGAAAACCGCGACTATCCAACACAGATAACCCCAACACAAAGGGCCGCCCGAATGGGCGGCCCTTTGTGTTCTGGTGGAGGCGGCGGGAAACTAAATGAAACCGCTAAAACCATTGCTATATTACAAATTCAACCTGCCATTGAAGCAAGGAATGTAACATGCAACTGTAACACCTACAAGCCATCTTCGATTGAAGATGGAACACTCACAGTTCATTATAAGCCATCACTGCTGTCCGGTTAAGAAATTAGCAGGAAGAAAGGAGGCCTGAATTCGC
>CAYSMR010000150.1:0-4970 GCA_964432195.1 uncultured Zetaproteobacteria bacterium
GGAACGGACCGGAGCCGACACGGGTCGTATAGGCCTTGCAGATACCCAGCACCGCATCGATCTGACCGGGACCGATGCCGAGTCCGGCCAGCGCCGCGCCGGCGACAGTATTCGATGAGGTAACAAACGGATAGGTGCCGTGATCGACATCGAGCATCGATCCCTGCGCGCCCTCATAGAGCACACTGTCGCCGGCCTTGATCCGGCGTTGCAGAATCAGCGGCACATCGGCGACCAGCGGCAGCAGACGTTCGCGCGCCAGATTCAGCGCCAGATCCACGTCGGCACGCGCGACCGGTTCGGCCTTGAGATATTCGACCAGCATGAAATTGACATATTCGAGGTTGGCATCAATTCGCGCGTCCAGATCATCCGCGACCAAGTCAATCAGGCGAATGCCGCGTCGCGCGGTCTTATCCTCGTAGCACGGGCCGATCCCCTTGCCGGTCGTGCCGATCTTGTCCTTGCCCTTGGCAGCCTCGCGCGCCGCATCCAGAGCACGGTGGTATGGCAGAATCAGCTGGCAGCGCTCGGAAATTCTCAACCGCTCGGCAACCGGAATACCGGCCGCCAGCAACATCTCCATCTCCTCAACCAGCCGGAACGGATCGACAACCGTGCCGTTACCGATCAGGCAGAGCGTATCCTCATGCAGAATACCGGACGGAATATGATTCAGCACGGTCTTCTGATCGCCCAGCACCAGCGTATGGCCGGCATTCGGGCCGCCCTGAAAGCGGGCCACGACATCCATCTCCGGAGCCAGCAAGTCAACAATCTTGCCCTTGCCCTCATCGCCCCACTGAATTCCGATCGCTACTGTATTCGTCATCTCAAATCTCCAAACATTGAACCCGTCTATTCACCGTGGTTCAAACCTTTCTCACCGCAGAGTAACGCAGAGGAAAATATTTGCAGCCGGTATCAGCTCTCGCCAGACCAGCCTTTCCCCTCTGTGGTTCAGGCTTTTATTCACCACGAAGAAGAGCAGAACGGACGCACTCTATATGCTCGCTGCAGCTTTTTCCTCTGCGTCCTTTGCGCCCTCTGCGGTGAATTGAATCTATTCCTCAGCCTGCGTTGATCAGCGTCCACAAATCGCACGAAAAACCGGTCGCCGGCATATCGCGCCCGTGCGCTGCCATCATCGCATCATAGCGACCGCCGTGCAGCAACGCCTGCGCCACGCCGTCGGCGAAACCGGCGAACAGGATGCCACTGTGATAGAGAAAGCGCGGCATCACAGCTGCGTCGGCATACACCGCCACATCGCCCTCCAGCTTTTCACCCAGTTCTTCAACCAGCGTCAGTAACTCATTGGCAGCATGGTCGAAATCGTGATTGATCATGCCGACATGAGCGCGAATCCACTGCGCATCCGCCTGGCCGGACAGCATCTCCAGCAGCGCCATTCGCGCCGCCTCGGGCAGTCGTTCGCTGTCGATCAGTGCGGTCAGGTCGTCGGGCGAGCGGCGCGCAATCTGCGCGGTCCACGCCTCCAGTCCGGCCGAGGTATCGGCCACCAGTGCCTTGAGCAGGCCGATATGGCCGACCTGCAATACCGATTGACTGAAGCCGGCCGCCAGCATTGTGCGCGCGGCCAGATGCATCACTTCGATATCGCCGTCACGCCCGGCCACGCCGAGGCACTCCACGCCGGTCTGCCACTGCTGGCGCGATCCGCCGCGCACATCCGGGCGCGCCAGCATCACCGTGCCGGAGTAGCAGAGCTTCAGCACCGGCTCATGCTGCAGCCGCGTCGCGGCGATGCGCGCAATCTGCGGCGTCATATCGGAACGGATCGCCAGTGTGCCGGCGCCGGCCGGGTCAGAAAAGACGACGGTCTGGTCGGCCAGAAAGCGGCCAGCGCCCGAGTTCAGCGAATCCGGCCGCTCCAGAATCGGCGGAATCACCTCTTCATAGCCGGCTTCTTCAAACAACGCCAGGATATCCGCCTGCAGCTTGCGCAGCGCTCTGGCCTGCGCGCCAAAGGCGTCGTTCAGACCGATAATCGGTTTATGGGTCGGCACTTACATCCCCCCCAGTTCGGCAAAGCGAACCATCATCATATTCGGCAGCGCAGCCAGCGCTTCGAGCACCTGCTGCGACGGCTTGGAGTCCACCTGAATCAGCGCGATCGCATGGCTCAGATCCTCGCGGCGACCGAGCCGGAAATCGCCGATATTGATCCCGGCCTCGGCCAGAATCGCGCCGACTGCGGCGATCACGCCCGGCCGGTCCTCGTTCTGCATGAAGATCAGGTTCCCCTCCGGCGTCATCTCGACCTCGCAGGTATCGAAGCTGACAAAGCGCGGCCGGGTTTCATCGAACAGCGTGCCGGAGACACAGCGGAAGCCCTCGTCGCCTTCGACCTCCAGCCGCATCAGCGTCGAGAAGTGATCCGGCGTTTCACGTGCGAATTCGGCGATCTCGATGCCGCGATCCTTGGCCAGCATGCCAGCATTAACCGCGTTCACATCCTCCATGCTCTGCGACAGCAGCCCCTGCAGCATCGTGTTGATCAGCGGCTTGCGGTTGATATGCGAGGCCTGCCCCTCAAAGCAGACTTTGACGCGCGAATAGCCGGGGCGCATCGTTTGCCCGATAAAGCGGCCCATGCGTTCGGCCAGCAGCAGGTACGGCGCCAGCAGGCGCTGCTCCTCTTCGGAGAGCGACGGCACATTGACCGCATTCTGAACCACGCCAGCAAGCAGATAGTCGGACATCTGCTCGGCCACCTGCACGGCGACATTCTCCTGCGCCTCATCGGTCGATGCGCCGATATGTGGCGTGAAACTGATATTCTCGAGCTCGAACAACTTGTTGTCGCGGGCCGGCTCCTCAGCATAGACATCGAGAGCGGCGGCGCGCAAATGGCCGCACTTGCACGCCTCATACAGCGCATCCTCATCGACGATGCCGCCGCGGGCGCAGTTGACCAGAATCGAACCGCGCTTCATGCGGCCGATGATATCGGCATCAATCAGATTGCGCGTCGCATCGAGCAGCGGCACATGAATCGTCAGCACATCAACGATCTCGGCCAGTTCGGCCACGCTGTCGACCTTGGTCACGCCCATCGCAGCCGCGCGCTCATCGGAGATGAACGGGTCATAGACATAGACCGACATATGCAGCCCCTTCAGCCGGTCGCAGACAATCGCGCCGATATTGCCGGCCCCGATCACGCCGGCCTTCTTACCTGTCAGTTCCATGCCCATAAAGCGGGATTTCTCCCATTTGCCGGCCCGGGTTGAAGCCGAGGCCTGCGGAATCATGCGCGCCGCTGCAACGATATGCGCAACGGCCAGCTCGGCCGTCGTGATCGTATTGCCGAACGGGGTGTTCATGACGACGATGCCGCGCCGCGAGCACCCCTCAACATCGATATTATCGACGCCGATGCCGGCCCGGCCGATCACCTTGACTCGTTTGGCCGCCTCCAGCAGTTCGCCCTTCAGCGTTGTCGATGAACGCACCGCGATCGCATCATAATCACCGACAATCGCTAGCTTCTCCTGATCCGACAGCCCCGGCCTGTAATCCACATCGATACCGCGCGCCCTGAATACCTCAACCGCGCGTTTGCTCATCTTATCGGCAATCCAGACCTTAGGCATTAGCCCTCTCCTTCATTGAAACCCGTTATCCGCCAAACACCTGTTCAAACCACGCAGCGCGGTTCAATCTTTTTGCTCTCACCACAGAGGACGCAGAGGAGGAACCAAGAGCACTCTGTTCCGTTCTCTTCGTGCTCTCTGTGCCCTTCGTGGTGAGAGAGCCTTGACCCCCATCACGCACGAAGCACACAGAGGCGAAGCGCAAAATGTAGAGACCGATGCCATGCTCTCTGCATGGATTTTATGTGACTCTGCGTCCTCTGCGGTGCAAGCCTTTCCCCTGCTTTATGCATGCAAACCGGGCGCGCAGGTACTCTATAGGCGCCCGCATGGCGGTCAACGCCTGTCCTGTCCGCCCGGATGTCACGCCCGGGAGCGCTCAAACTCCTGCATATAGGCGACCAGCGCATCCACGCCCGCTTCCGGCATCGCATTGTAAATGCTCGCGCGCATGCCGCCGACGGAGCGATGCCCCTTCAGCGTGATCAGGCCGCGCTCGGCCGCGCCCGCCAGGAAATCGGCGTCCAGTCCGGCATCGGCCAGCGTAAACGGCACATTCATCCACGAGCGGCCATTGGGGGGCACCGGATTGGCGTAAAAGTCGCTGTCGTCGATCGCCGCATAGAGCTTCGCAGCCTTGCGCCGGTTGATCTCGCCGATCGCGGCCAGGCCGCCCTGCTCGCGAATCCATTCGAAGACCAGCCCGGCCATGTACCAGCTGTAGGTCGGCGGCGTGTTATACATCGATCCGTTGTCGGCATGGATCTGGTAGTTGAACATCGCCGGTGTGATCTCCGCCGCCTTGCCCAGCAGATCGTCCCGGATAATGACAATCGTCAGGCCGGCCGGACCGATATTCTTCTGCGCGCCGGCATAGATCAGGCCGAAACGGGAGACATCGATCGGACGCGACAGGATCGTCGACGACATATCGGCGACCAGCGGCACGTCGCCGGTCTCCGGGATATAGTCGAACTCGACGCCGCCAATTGTCTCGTTCGGCGTATAGTGCACATAGGCCGCATCGGGATTCAGGTTCAGCTCGGTTTGCGTCGGCACGGTCGTGAAACCGTCACCGGAGGTGTCGGCGGCGATATTCACCGTACAGTAGCGCTTCGCCTCGGCAATCGCCTTTTTCGACCACATGCCGGTATTGAGGTAGTCGGCGCTCTGTTTGTCGCCGAGCAGATTCAGCGGAATCATTGCAAACTGGGATGATGCGCCACCCTGCAGGAAGAGCACCTTGTAGTTATCTGGAATCTCCATCACATCGCGCAGATCCTGCTCCGCCTTCGCCGCAATGGACATATACTCCTTGCTGCGGTGGCTCATCTCCATGACCGACATACC
>CAYSMR010000151.1:0-4966 GCA_964432195.1 uncultured Zetaproteobacteria bacterium
ACAGAAACTCCTCATCTCAGAAATTCTGTAAACAACGCGTGCAATTCCTACACCATATGCCTGTTACCTGGAATTAAAAAGTTTCCGCCCGAACCGGCGACGGTCCCTGCGTGCGCGAAGCGAAATCATGCCGCCTCAAACTTTGACAAGCAATCAGCCTGACTTAGGTTTGGCATTCGCAAGGAGATATATTTGCCCAACGCATTCAGACACGACGCCCCAGAGCAGCAAACCGCCGCATCGGAAACGCCGGACCATCATCAATCGCCGCAGCATGCGGCCCGCTCACGCCGCTGGCACACCATGCTCGGAACAGCGGCCGGCATCATCTTCATCCTGCTGTTTATCGCCGGCGCCGGAGACGATGCGCGCGCGCGCATCAGCGTCGCCCATGACGAGTGGCTGCCGGCCGATCTGCATCCGGCGCAGGTGCCGGCCAGCCGCATGCGCAGCGAACGCCTGCGTCCGGGTGACCATGCCGTCGCCGCGCTGCAGCGGCTCGGTTTCAGCAGGAGCGAGAGCCACCGCATGGTTCAGGCCGCCAATGCCAGCTATCAGCTCAAAAGTATCCGCGCCGGCCAGCGTTTCAAACGGATCGACGATGCGGACGGTACGCATGTCTATTACAATATCGATGCCCGCAAACGACTGCACCTGCATCGCCCGACCGAGCGCGACCAGTGGCAGGCCGAAATCGAGACGCGTCATGTATTCAGCCGGCTGCGCATCGCATCCGGGATCATCAACGGCAGCCTGTTCGGCGCAGCCGAGCAGGCCGGCATGGACCAGCGCACAACAATGAACCTGGTCGATATCTTTGCTTGGGATATCGACTTTGCCCGCGACATGCGCGCCGGCGATACATTCAAGGTGGTCTATGAGGCGCGCTTTGACGATGAGGGCAATACACTGGAGAGCAGCATTCTGGCCGCCGAATTCGTCAATCAGGGGCGTAAATATCAGGCCGTGCGCTACGAGCAGGCCGACGGCCGCATCGACTATTTCACACCGGGCGGCAAAAGCATGCGCAAGGCCTATCTGCGCGCGCCTGTCAAATTCTCGCGCATCTCTTCCCGTTTCACACTGCGCCGCAAACACCCGATCCTCGGCTACACGCGCGCCCACCGCGGCGTCGACTACGCAGCCCCGCGCGGCACGCCGGTGCATGCGATCGGTGACGGCTATATCGCGTTCAAGGGGTGGAAAGGCGGTTACGGTCGTTTCATCCTGATCCGTCACAACAACCGTAATCATGCTACCGCCTACGGCCATCTGAGCCGCTATGCGCGCGGCATCCGCAACGGCAGGCATGTGCGTCAGGGTCAGGTGATCGGCTATGTCGGCATGTCCGGACTCGCCACCGGGCCGCACCTGCATTTCGAATTCCGCGTACGCGGCCGCGCCGTCAATCCACTGACCGTCAAGCATCCGCCGGCCCGCCCTGTCGCCAAAGCCGAGCGCGATCGTTTCCTGCAGCAGACCGCGGCGCTGCTAAGCAAACTGAACCAGGCCTCCGACACACAGACATGGGGATAATCTGATATGGCAGAGACCGACATCAATTCGCAACATCAGGCTTGGCTGGAAAAGGCCCATCGCGTGCTCGACATCGAGATCGCCGCGATTCAGGCCCAGCACGATGTACTCGGTGCCGCCTTTGTACAGGCCGTCGATACGATCCTCAAACTGCAGGGACGGCTGGTTGTCGTCGGCATGGGTAAGTCCGGCATTATCGCCAAGAAGATCGCCGCCACCTTCGCCTCGACCGGTACCCCGGCCTTCTTCGTGCATGCTGCCGAAGCGCAACATGGCGATCTGGGCATGATCACCGGCCAGGACGCCGTGCTGGCTCTGTCGCACAGCGGCGAAACGGCCGAGGTCTGCGGCCTGCTGCCGGAGATCCGCCGTCGCGGAGCGCAGGTTATTGCGATTACGGGCAATACCGGCTCGACGCTGGCCCGCTATGCCGATACGGTGCTGCATATTCCGGTCGAAAAAGAGGCCTGCCCGCTCAATCTGGCCCCGACAGCATCAACAACGGCCACGCTGGCGCTCGGCGATGCGCTGGCCGTTGTCGTACTCAAGCAGCGCGGCTTCCGCGAGGAGGATTTCGCCCGCGTGCATCCGGCCGGCAGCCTCGGGCGCAAACTGCTGCGCGTCGCCGATGTGATGCACAGCGGCGATGCGCTGCCGCTGGTCGCGCACGATGCCACGCTGCGCGACGCAATCATGTGCATCAGCAGCCACCGCCTTGGCATCACCGGCATTGTCCGCGACGGCCGCCTGATCGGCTGCCTGAGCGACGGCGATCTGCGCCGCATTCTCGAGGCCGGCCATCTCGATATCAAAGCGCCGGTCCACGATCTGATGCATCCGCAGCCGAGCACAATCGCCGCGGACAGACTGGCCAGCGAGGCGTTGCACGAAATGGAGAGCAAAAAGATCACCGTGCTGTTTGTCTGCGACGAGCAGCTACGCGTCACCGGCATCGTACATATGCACGATATCCTGCAGGGAGAGACCACATGAACGAGCGCAACAGCAATCAGAAGATCGGCTTCGACTTCCCGTTCGACAAGGCTGCGAACATCCGCATGCTGATCCTCGATGTCGACGGCGTCATTACCGACGGCTCGATCATCATGGACCGCAACGGCGATGAGCTGAAAGCATTCAATGTGCGCGACGGCCACGGCATCAAACTGCTGCAGCGGGCCGGCGTCAGCATCGCGATTATCACCGGCCGCAACTCCCCGGTCGTGGCCGCCCGGGCCGGCGATTTGGGCATCGGGTATGTGATTCAGGGCTGCCTGAACAAGGCCGAAGGACTGGCCGAACTCGAACAGCGGAGCGGCATTGCGGCCGAGAACTGCGCGATGATGGGCGATGACGTACTCGATCTGCCGCCGATGTATCGCTGCGGCCTCAGTCTGGCGCCGGCTGATGCGCATCGGGCCGTGCTGGCGCATGTCGACTGGGTCTCCGATGCGCCGGGCGGGCGCGGCGCGATCCGGCAGGCGGCCGAAGGCGTGATTCTGGCTGTCGGCGCATGGGAGCGCGTGATTGCGTCGCGCTATCAGACCACGCCGGCCGCCAGCGGCTGGCAGCAGCTGCCCGATTAATGCGCGCCGGCAACGCCGTCGATTGATGCGAAGAAGAGCGTGGCGCAGCCTGAAATGGGCCAGTCTGATCATCTCGCTGGGCAGCATCGCGCTGGCCCTCTGGCTGATGCAGAGCGGCGGACCGCAGCAGGCCGTACAACGCGAACAGCCGACTGCCGATGATCCGAAAACGGAGGTCGAAAGCCCGGTCATTGTCGAGCGCAAGGATGGCCGCATCAGCTGGCAGCTGCGCGCCGCCGAGGCCAGCCAGCAGCTCGATGGTAAAATGCGCCTGAATCTGCCCGTGCTGACCCTCTACAACGACAACGGCGAACAGATCATTATCAACAGCCGCCAGGCCTGGTTCGAACCGGTCCGGCGCGATGTCCGATTCGAAGATCATGTCATCGTGCGCTTCAACGACTGGCGCCTGCAGAGCGAGCTGTTGATCTATGTCAGCGGCGCTGATGAAATACGTATCCCCGGCGCATTCACGCTGCGCGGCCGCAGCATCAGTGCGCGCGGCAGCAATATGCGCCTGCGCCGGGAGAGCGAAGAGATCGATGTCGAGGGCGGCATCTGGATTCAGGACAGCAATGCACACTGGCAAGGAGCGGGGCAATGAACATGGTACGGATTTACCACGGCTGCTGGACAGCGATACTGGCCCTGACCCTGATGATCGGTGCGCCACTGACGGCTGCGGCCGGCACGGTTGAGATCGAGGCGGCAAAGATGACGATCTACCACAAGCAGAACCGGGTCGTCTTCCACGGCCGCGTGCATCTGACGCGCGCCGATTTCGAGCTCTTCTGCGATCAGCTCGAGGCATTTTACACCGACAGGGATCTCGATCATGCCAATGCCAGCGGCCACGTCCGGCTGCTGCACGGTTCGGCAGTCGGCACGGCCAATAGCGCGCTGCTCGATCAGGCCGGCGGCACGATCACGCTCCGCGGCGATGCCGCGCTGGAGCAGGACGGCAACCGGGTCGAAGGCGAGCAGATTGTGCACCATATCAACCGGGATGAGACGATCGTGCTGCCGGCCAGGGGCGGCCGCACCCATATGAGTATCGAATCCGTCGATACGCCGGCCGTCAAAGCCGGCGCGGGTCAGCAGCAGTGAGCGCGCATCAGCTGTCGGCCCGGGGGCTGAGTAAGAGCTATCGCAGCAAGCAGGTGGTCGCCGATGTCAGTCTCGATGTCCACTCCGGCCAGTGCGTCGGCCTGCTCGGGCCGAACGGCGCCGGCAAGACGACCAGCTTCTACATGGTCTGCGGACTGGTCGCAGCCGACGGCGGCAGCGTCACGCTCGACGGCGAGGATATCACCGGTCTACCGATGTATCAGCGCGCCCGACGCGGCATCGGCTATCTGCCGCAGGAGGCCAGCATCTTTCGCAAGCTGAGCGTGCGCGACAATCTGCTGGCGATCTTTGAAACGCTGGATATGCCTGACATTCAGGTCGAGGAGGAGCTCGAGGCACTGCTCGTCGACCTCGGCATCGAAGCAGTACAGCACCAGAAGGCCTATACGCTCTCCGGCGGCCAGCGCCGGCGCACCGAGATCGCCCGCGCGCTGGTCACCAAACCCAAATTCCTGCTGCTCGACGAGCCGTTCGCCGGCGTCGATCCGATCGCCATCGAGGATATTCAGGCCATTATCGCCGAACTGCGCAACAAGGGGATCGGCATCCTGATCACCGACCATAATGTACGCGACACGCTGTCGATCTGCGACCGCGCCTACCTGATGAGCGCCGGCCGCATTCTGGTACACGGCAGCGCTGACGAGATTGTCAGCCATCCGGACGCCCGCCGTCTCTATCTGGGCGAAAGCTTTTCGATGTGAGTCGCGCATCAC
>CAYSMR010000152.1:0-4925 GCA_964432195.1 uncultured Zetaproteobacteria bacterium
GTTATGAATTTACTACAGTTGGCACTGATCGATGCTTAACCGGACAGCAGTGTCAAGGTTCGAAAAACTCGACGTCACATTCTCATTCTTTATCTACTTCGCTTTGATTATCGAATTCATCAAATAATGTTAACAGGCCCTAGGCTGATCACTCAATGCCGGAATGTCGTCCTTTGCGGGGCCGTCGGTGTCAATCTGCCCGGGCGGAATTTGATTGGAATTTGATTGCAATCCCCGCCTGATCGGGCGATGCTGTCGGCATGGGTGGCTGCGGCAGGGTGATTGGTTCGAATGTGGGGCCGAATGCGTTTCTGCGCTGGATCAACCGGCTCTTCTGCCGCAGCTGGCACCGGCTGTCGGCGACCGAGGCCCGCCTGCCGGACGGACCGCTGATTCTGGTCGGCAATCATATCTGCGGACTCGATCCGCTGCTGATTCAGGCCAGCGTCAACCGACCGCTCTGTTTTCTGATGGCACGCGAATATTACCGCAATATGTGGTATGTGCGCCGCGGCTTCGACATGGTCGGCGCGATTCCGGTTAATCCGGGCGGCGCCAACCGGCAGGCGCTGCAGCGGGCGATCGAGGTGGTCAGAGCCGGCAATGCGCTCTGCATATTTCCGGAGGGGGCGGCCAATCCGCCGATTCCGCTGCACCGGATCCTGCCCGGCGCGGCGCTGATTGCGCGCGAAACCGGCGCGCCGATTGTTCCGTTCCGGGTCTCCGGCGTCTGGTCGTTCGACCATGTTCATCTCTGGCGGCCGTTCTACCGACGCAGCCGCGCCCGCGTCGTGATCGGCGAGCCGTTCACGCTGCCGGCGAACGGCGGCGGCAAGCAGGGAATCAGGGATGATACGCATGTGATCCGGCATGCGATCAAGCAGCTGGCAAGGTTCGACGCGTGCCCTGATTGAGGGTAGACTGCTTTTTATCAGGGAGGTGCTGGTTTATTACCTCTTGAAAAAAATCAGTTCGCTCCGGCAACAGCGTGGTTTTGCCATTGCTTGCAAATCAGACACTTGCTGCCCTGACAGGAGGGGGGGCGCAGTGGCATGAACAGCCCAGGAGGATGAATATGCAGAACCTGCATCAAAGCCGATCGATACTGATCCAGATGCTGCTGGCAGTGCTGCTGCTTGGCGGGCTGGACGCCTATTTTTCCGATACGCTGGCGATGATCTATCTCTCCGGCCAGCAGACTGCACTCGGCTATATGCTCAACGGGATGATCCTCATGCTGTTTCTGCTCGGCATAGGGCGCGCCGTTGTGTTGCTGCTGGCTTATCATCGCGAGGAGCAGCCGCTGTCACGGCTGCTGCAAAATCTGAACTTCGGGCCAGGGGAGTTGCTGGGGGGCCTTGCACCGGCCTCGATCATCGCGCTCAGGGTGGAGATGCTGGAGCAGATGCGCAAGACGCATGTGCAGGTAGACCATCAGGCGTTGGCGGCCACGCTGCTGGCTGCCCAGAGCACCCGCACCGGCCTGATCCGCTTCATTCACAATATCCTGATCCTGTGTGGCGTGTTCGGTACGATCGTATCGCTGTCGATCGCGCTGTTCGGCGCATCCAGTCTGCTGGAGTCGACGACAATGACGGCGATTGTCTGCTATCTGTTTCGTGCAGTAGCTACATGAACAGGTCAATGCGCTCGATATGCCGGCACTGCGCGGAGAACTCGAGCAGCAGCGCACACTGGCTGAGCAGCGGCATGCGGAAATTCTAGCCGAGCTGCGCACGATATCGGCCGCGCTCAAAGACGGATTCCGGTTGCCGCAATAGCATGTTGGACAACGGATTCGTTGATCTGCGCCTGAATAACCGGCCGAGCGGTGAGGAGAGCTTCTGGCCCTCGTTCACCGATATTATGATGGTGATCGTGCTGATTTTTCTGCTGGCGATGTTGACACTGCTGCTGAAAACATGGATCTGGTGCATCAGCTGCGCGCATCATTGGATGCAGAACGGGCTGCGACGGCGCAGGCCCGCTCGACCAGCGATATCAATACGAAACTGAACCTGCGGCTGCGTTGGCTGCAGGAGGAGTCGGCCATGCTGCGCATGCGGCTGATGGATCTGGGCGAGGAGCAGAGTCGCACGCAGGCGCGTCTGCAGCGGGGCGAGCAGCAGAATCTGAAACTCGGCGTGCAGTTGAGCGCGCTGACGCAGGAGCGCGATTCTGTGCAGGAAAAAACAGCGTAGTTGGAACAGCGGGCCGGCCGACAAGGCCTATCAGCGTGTGGACGGTACGACACTGCACAAGCGGCTGGCGCGACTGCAGGAGAAGTATGGCAAGAAGCTCTATGTGCGCATTGTTTTCCCGGATGACAGCGGCCTCTCCTACAGCAAAGCGTGGAACTTGACCGAATCACTGTTGCGGCTCTACGACTACTATTACCAGTAACCGGGCGTCTGTAAGAAACGCAGTCGATCACCGACCCAGTCACTCATTCACCCGAATCGCCACAGAGGCCGAATCGGAACAGAGGAGACTGACAATGAAACAAATCACTACCCTAGCTACGGCCATCCTGCTGACTATGGGGCTGGCCGCAACGCCGGCGCTGGCCGGAGAGAATCCGTGCGCGATGAAACAGAATCCGTGCAGCATGAAGAATCATGATTAGGCGACCACTGCACCGCGCGCTGCTGCTGACCGGCATCATTGCGTTGGGCGGTTATTCCTATACAACATCGGCATGGGAGGGGGTGACCGACAACGACCATAATCCCTGTGCGATGAAACATAACTCGTGCAATCCCTGCGCAATGCCAGCGCAATGAAGCAGTAACAGCTTTTTTATAGAATCAGCGCATCCGTTGTAAGCATCTGTCGTTGTGATCGACCATCGTGTATACGGCTTTGAGCCGACATCACAATGGAGGAAAAGATATGAGAAGCATTCTGGCCCTAGCGGCTGCAATAATCATGGGGCTGTTCGGCATCAGCAGTATGGCGCTGGCAGGCGGCAATCCGTGCAATCCGTGCAATCCGTGCAGCATGAAACAGCATATGAACCCGTGTAATCCGTGCGCAACGAAAAAACATATGAATCCATGCAATCCCTGCGCGATGAAACAGCATATGAATCCGTGCAGTATGAAAAAACAGCACATGAATCCGTGCTCAATGAAGAAACAGATGAACCCGTGTGGCATGAAGAAACAGGTGAACCCCTGTGCAATGAAAAAAACGATGAATCCGTGCAACCCTTGCTCGATGAAGCCGGTCAAGGGGGAGTGGGGCACGCCGGGCAATAAAACCATTCGTACGCATGCATTTGATAATTTCCGGCAGGCAGCGGCCTATGGCAAGCAGCTCTGGAGCGATGAGAGTCTCGGTACTTCCGGTCTCTCCTGCCTGTTATGTCACGGCGATTATCAGTTGTTGCATCTGGAGCGCAACCAGAACTTCCCGCACTTCGTCAAGATGGTCGGCGATGTCGTGTCGCTGGATCAGATGATCAACTACTGCATGCTTAATCCGATGAAAGGCAAGCAGTTTGATAAAAACTCGAAAGAGTTGACTGCGATGGGGGCATACTATCGCGCCTACCGCATGCAATATCGCAGGGATCATCGTAAATAGAAGCCTTGCTGCGGCGCGCATCAGAGGCGGCCCGTGGACGGGCCGCCTGTTTTGACGGAGCATTGTGATTGATGACGGGGAGTGATCGTGACAACCATAAAACGGCAACTATGTCTGGCTGCGGGGATATTTATCGTCGGCATTGTGCTTACAGCCGCAGCGCTGGATCCGAGACTGCCTGCGAACTACTGGGATGCACCGCAGGCCGGCAGCGGCTCGCCGCCGCACGACTGGTCAGCGCTGGAGGCCGATCTGCGCCCGGAAGCGTGCGCCCAGTGTCACAGCGAGCAGTTCAATGCCTGGCAGCAGAGTCTGCATGCCTATGCCTTTTCGCCGGGTATGATCGGCCAGTTCCCGTCGATGGGGGCGGATGAAGCGAACAGTTGTCTGGTCTGCCATGCGCCGCTGGCCGAGCAGCGCTTGCGGGATCAGGATGATGTGAGCGCCTCGCTATTGCTGAAGCTGAAACGGCCGGACGGTGTTAATCGCGATGCCGATCTCGATGCGCCGGCGCAGCCGCTCAGGCATAGCGGTATCAGCTGCGCGGTCTGCCATGTGCGCGGATGGCAGCGTTTCGGGCCGCCGCCGAAAGGGAGTGGTGCGGTTGGCCATCAGCAGACCGGCGTACACGGCGGCTTTACTGCGACGCGGGTGTTCGAACAGTCGCAGTTCTGCGCCTCCTGCCATCAGTTTTCGGATAATATGGCCATTAACGGAAAGCCTCTAGAAAATACTTTAAACGAGTGGAAAAAAAGCTCTTTCTCAAAGTCTGGTATTAGCTGTCAGCAGTGCCATATGCCAGGTCGTCGGCATGAGTTTCGCGGCATCCATAATCTGGAGATGGTCAAAAGCGGGCTGCGTTTCGAGCTGATCCGGCGCGATGATCATGCACTGCTGCGCATGACATCGATACGGATCGGACACGCATTCCCGACCTATGTGACGCCGAAGGTGGTGATTGATGCGGCCGCGCTGGATGCGTCGGGCAGGGCGCTGCGCAGCTGGCAGTGGGAGATTGTGCGCGAGGTGGTCTACGACAACGGTTGGCAGGAGCTGCGCGATACGCGCCTGATGCCTGGCGAGCAGCGTGAGTTTGTCGCAGCCGCCGCTCCCTCTGCTGCAGTGTCCGTCTGCTATCGGGTGCGGGTCATGCCCGATCACTTCTACAAGGACGTTTACCGGGATCTGTTAAGTGGCAGGATCAGCGAAAGTGCTAGCGCCCATATTACGCGCGCCCTGCAGCGGGCCGAAGGCGACGATTATCTACTCTACGCGGGGACGATCCGCTTGCATTGAGCGACGGCGCATTGAGACTTGCCCCGAACGGTCGCGGCTCA
>CAYSMR010000153.1:0-4890 GCA_964432195.1 uncultured Zetaproteobacteria bacterium
TATAATCGCAGGTTTGCCGTACAACCGGCATGCGATATCGATGCCCATCGCCCTGCAGTACCACAACGCCCTCTATCAGATCAGGGTCAGCGGTATCGGTTACGCCTTGCGAGGTGCCACCGTCACGGTGTGCGAAGACTTCACCGGCAAGGTGACCATCCTCTACAACGGAAGGGCATTGACCTGGGAAATATATCGGCGCGGAGAATCACCGCCTCCCGTCGTCGACAGCAAACAGGTCAACAAGGCAGTCGACCAAATCATCCGCCAGCAAAACAAATCCAAGACACGTAAGCCCAAACCCGATCACCCCTGGCGCAAACCCGTCATCTGCCAAAAGCGGAAATTTCTATCTGGCACAAAACAGGAAATTTCTACTTTGGGTTGACAGCCGCGGCGACACTCCTGATGGCAGCAGACATCGCTGCAGCGCCCTGCTGCGTAAACACCACTTTCTCCTTTAAAACGGACTACATGCAACAAAGCGCAACACATGACCGGACTCCAGATGCACGCCTCTGGCGGTCAGCGTGTTGGCATACTCATTGACCTCCGTCTTCAACGGCTTCCAGTGATGCCCGTCGCGCACCCACAACTCCAGCAGTTCCTCATGCAGGGTTTCCGGCACTTCGGTGCGTTTCGAATTCTCCTGAATATACTCGACCATCAGCGAACCATCGACAGAGAGGTTGCGCGTGGTCGTCGACAGCAGCCAGGAGCGCTGCACGCAACGCCGGGCCGGCTGCGCCGGTGGCAGATATTGCGGCGTTGCAGCGCCCTCCACCTGGACCTTGAATTCAGCCCGCTGTTTCAACGGTGCATCCAGATCCAGATGCGCAACAAAGTAACCCCAACCCTGATCGGTCATATGCAGCGTCTGCCCGTCCGCATTAACTGTCCCGTGGCCATAGAGTTCCTTGGGCAACGGCTCCAGCACGGCCGGCTGAGATGGGTCGAACGGCGGCGACGGCTGCCAGCGATAAGGTCCCAGCAGCTTGGCTTTCAGATAGTGATCATGCGCCGTGACATAGTGCATCAGCGACTCATAGGTTTTGGTAAACTCCTCCTCGCCATAGGTCAGGAAGGTATCCTTGTAGACCTCCTTGCCTACGACGGCGGCCAGATTTCCGATGCGCGCCTGCATCACCGTCGGCGAGAACCAGCCGAAGGTCTCTTCCGGCCCGTTCGGCTCGATGCCGATCAGGTGTTTCATCCGCGCCTCCAGTTTTGCGCGCAACTTAGGATTACGCAGCAGTTTGTTTTTCAGAGGATTGCCTGCCCCGACATCCGGCGGGAAGAAGTACTGGAAGTTATCATTAAAAATCTTGAACGGCTTCTGCGCATAAGGATCGTAAACGCGACCGAAGGTCAGGTTGTAGTCCCATGGAATCAGCATCCATTTTTTATTTGTCGGACTGTACTGCAGCCAGTAGTTCTTGTTGTAGGTATCACCGTTGGTAACCAGCGCGTTGACCGCCACCCAGTTGATCACCGAATCAGCATCAAAATACCGCTCCAGCACCTGGTCGATATTTTCGGGCGTCGCCTTCACAACAGCCTGCGCCATTGCGCTGAGTTCGCTGTAGTCGCCGTCCTGCGGCGCGATTTTATCAAAGCAGAGATCCATATGCTCGCTGGTGCTCAGGTCACCGCAGTGACTGGCGTCATTAGGCTGATAGAAACCGCCCGACGCCTCCAGCTTGTTGGCAGCGAGGAACTGACGCCCCATCCACTCAACCGACAGATAGAGTCCGGTTTTCGCGCCGTGATTGAAGCTGACGCGCGTGAAGTGCACTTCGGGAACCTTCATGCCCATGGCCGCCATCATCTTCCAGGCCATCCATTCGCGCATCAGCGCCTTGTCCGAGGCCATTGAGCGCAGCGCAATCCGGCGCCTGCCATACCAGCGGCTGCTCTCCTTATCCAGCTTGATCAGCAGCGACTTCTTCTTGAAGATTCGCGTCGAACTGCCCAGCACCTTGATACGACCGGAAAGGTTGCGGCGACCGGTTTTCAGGCGAATTTCGAACGATGACTTATCATAGGTATCCTTGCGGAACAGCGCCTTCAGGTCATCCCGGGCGATGCGCACATGGATATCCTCGATCGGCACCCGGTAGAGCGCCTGCTCCAGCGCCGCATAGGAGAAATTGAAATCCTCACCCTTCGAGATTCGGTCCTGATATTCGACAACTCGATCGGCGCCACTGAGCATCTCCGATGGCGGAATGACTACGGCATCACTATCCCTGCCAGCATGGCCTGCGCCAATGCTGCCGCCATCAACCTGTTTCAGCAGTGTTGACCGCACCCAGCCGGCCTGACTGCCGTCGCGCTGTGGTTTAACCCGCATCCAGCCGTCACGCTGCTCCAGTAGCGCGACTGACTCGCCCTTGAAGAGCCAGCCGGTCAACTCGGCAAAACGCTGTGCATCGCCCCGTAACGGCTCGGTGCGCGCCACCTGATATACTGGGCCCTGTGTCGTCGCTACAGCATTGCCGCGGGCGGACGAATCTTGTTGTGCAACAGCCTGCTGCACATGCGGCGTATCAGCGCGTTCGGTCTTCGCCAGCACCGCGGCGCGATCCGGTCCGGCCTTGGCCAGCAGCGTATTAAAGACCCAGCCAATCTTGCCGCTGACAGTCATACGCACCCGGCGCCACTCACCCTTATCAGCAATCACCGTTGCCGTTTCATGTTTGCCGCCCCAAGCCACAACATCAAACCGCTTGCCCGGCCCAGCCCTCAGACTAGCGGTTTGTTTAAACAGATACAAACTACCAGCGACATTCAGTTTGCTCTGCGCTTTCTGAATGACTGACCTGACCGCCGACTGTTCGGCCACCTGGGCCACCTGACCGGCAGCCACCCGACTGACCGGCAGATTGACGTCTGCCTTGACCAGTTCCAGTGACCGGTTGTAAACCCAGCCGATACGCTTGCTGATCTGCATCTGTACGCGCACCCAGCCGCCCTTGCGCGCCAGTTCGGTTGCATAAGAGCCGATGCCGGCCCACGACACAACATCGAATTTCGCATCCGGACCGGCCCTCAGATTGGCCTTGCGATTAAAAATGAACAAACTTCTACTTTTACCCCCCCCTAAATCAGCCATATCTGCAACAACAGGACCTTCTGCATTTTTTGCCCTTCCCTGACTTTCCGGTTTCTGGGTTAATTGCGACGTATTCTCGACCAGACTGTCAACTGGATAAACAAACTCCAAGGACTTCTTATAAACCCATCCAATACGCTTACTGACCTGCATCCGCACACGCACCCAGTCGCCCTTGCGCACCAGTTCGATTGCATAGGCGCCAACCCCCCCCCATGCTACAACATCAAACTTCACATCCGGCCCAGCCCGCAGATTAGCCTTGCGATTAAAGCGGAGGAGATTTCGCCCTTGCGGAGCTGCTGGCACTTCAACGCGCGCGCTTCCGACAGGCACAACCTCGGGTTGCGGTTTTGGCACTATAGCATCTGCCACGGCAGACTCTGCTACTGTCGATTCACCGCTATCAACCGCTGCGCCAGTTTCTTCCTGCGCAACACCAGTAACTAGAGGCTCCATCACAGTAGTCGCCACAGTCGGCTGATGCGTTGCATCCGTAGTCTCAAGCGACTCTGGAGCTGCAGCAGCCGGCTCAGGCTGCATCTCTGCTGATTGCGAATCCGCCACACTCTCTGCCGCTTGCTGTGCAGGTTCTCGTTGCGCAACTGCACTGTTCTCTTCAGCAAGCGCCTGTAGTGCACCGGCTTCAATCCAGCCGGAACGGCCGCCGGTCGTCATGCGCACCTGCAACCAGTCTCCCTTACGCCCGAGCGCTTCCAGCCGCGCGCCGCGCCCGATCCACCCCAGTACGTCATACATCGAACCCGGCCCGGCGCGAATGGTCGTCGTTTTAACCACCTCATGCATGCCCGCTGTGGCAGCTTCCAGCGGCGCAGACTCGACTGCGGCAACGGCCGGTTCAGCCTGCACTAGCATCGGCTCCTCTGCAGTGGCAAGCGGCGATGCAGCATCCGGGGCAGACGTAGCGGTCGCTGTTTCAGCACGCGCCGACTGCTGTGCGACCAGCGCAAAAATTTCTGATTCAGTCGCTGTGCCGCTGCGCCGCTCGTCTGTTTCACCATTCAGCACGCCCGCAACCGCCACCTGCTGATGCCCACTGCTAACCACGGTTGTTACTGCCGGTTCTTTCGGCGGCTCAGATGAAGCCACCTGTTCAGCCGCTGCTGTCGCAATCGACTCCGGCACAGCTTTCTCTGTCACAGCCACCGTTTCACCAACAGGCTCAATAGCCCTAACTTCCGGCTCGACCGCAGAAGCCGGGGCTGCCTGTTCCACCCCTGACCGAACCGGTGCTGTCGTTCGCTCCGGCTCTGCCCGGGTCACCACTGTTTCATTTGCTGGCAGCGACTGGGTCTGTGCAGGCTCAATCTCCAGCACATCAACTTCAGCAATCTGCTGACTTCTGCTGCTGGCCACGATACTCCCGGCAGCCGATACCTGCACCTCTGTGACAGTAACGACTGGTGCCGGTCTCTGCTGTTGTGCAGCGACCGGCTGTAGTGGCTCAGCTGCCGGCGCGCCAGACATATGGGATGAGGCCTCCAGGCTTGATTCAAACTGTTCATCAAGCACATCCGCCCCAATAATATTCTGCTGTTTACTCCGAATGACAAGGCGCTCACGCTCAACCGCCGTTTGATGCGGCTTCGCTGGCTGCGCTGCCACGGCCTGCTCTGCTGAATCAGCATCCGCTTTCAGATCCACACCCTGCTCAACATACGGCTGTCGACTGCCTGACACAGCAGCCGCTTCAGCTCCGACATCGGCTACTAGCAGCCCTCCCTGCTTCGAAACTGTTCTTGCAGTGTCCTTTT
>CAYSMR010000154.1:0-4882 GCA_964432195.1 uncultured Zetaproteobacteria bacterium
GCCGCCGTAGATCGCGACACGGCGGCCGAGCTGCAGATCCTCGCCGTTTTCGACGCTTTTGAGGAAACTGACCGCATCGAGCATTTTACGCGCATCGCGGCTCGGGATATCGATGTTTTTGCTCAGATGCGCGCCGACCGCGATAAAGATCGCATCGAAGCCGCCCTCGGTCTTCTCCCGCTTGACATCCTCGACGCGATGGTTCAGCGTGGTTTTCGCGCCCATGTCGATGACGCGCTGGATCTCCTGATTGAGCTCGCGGCGCGGCATCCGGTAGGCCGGAATGCCGAAATGGATCATGCCGCCGGCGACCGGGCCGGCCTCGCGGATCTCCACCTCGTGACCGAGCCGGATCAGGTGATAGGCGGCCGACAGCCCGGACGGGCCTGCGCCGACAATCAGCACGCGGCCGCCGCCCGCCTTCGGCGTGAATTCGGGCGTCCAGCCCCGCTCCATCGCCAGATCGCCCAGGAAGCGCTCGACGGCGTGAATGCTGACCTCCTGATCGGTGTAGGCGCGATTGCAGGCGCTCTCGCACGGGTGATAGCAGACGCGGCCGTGGATGGCCGGGAACGGATTATTCTCCAGCAGCTTCTGCCAGGCCGCTTCATGCTGGCCGTCCTGGGCCAGCGCCAGCCAGGCCTGAATATCCTCTCCGGCCGGACAGGCGTGATTGCACGGCGGCAGGAAATCCATATAGACCGGTTTCTGCACCCGGTGCGCGCCGGTGCCGATATCGTGGCCGGTCAGATCCAGGTTGCCGGTCATCTCTTTCTTCGCAGTCGGTTTGGTGCTCGATGTCATAAGCGCATGCTCGCTGTCATGGATTTTGTACGGACAGACGCACTATAATCCAAAACGGCGAGAAAGCGCACCTCTGATGTGGGTTTAGCCGCAGGCGGCGATGATCGCCGCGCCGGGGCTGTTCAGGGCTTTTTGAAACTGGTGAAGATCAGCAGAATAACGGCGATGCTGATGCAGGCGTCCGCGATATTGAACGCGGGCCAGTGGTATTCGACGGTCTCGGTGCGCACATACCAGTCGATGAAATCGACGACGTAACCGAGCTGGATGCGATCCCAGATATTGCCGACCGCGCCGGTCAGGATCAGCACCAGCAGCCAGGAGGTGAGGCCGGAGCGGGCGCACTCCTGCCACCACCAGAACAGCACGGCCACGGCGATGCCGATCGTGACGCCGAGCAGCAGCCACAGCCGCACCGCATCGGGCAGGTCGGCGAACATCGAGAAGGCGACGCCGGGGTTGTAGGCGCGGATGATATTGAAATAGCCGTCGATGACCGTGAACGGGTGAAAATCGGGGCGCTGGATCCACCATTTCGAGAGCTGGTCGGCGGCGACCAGCAGAATGAACAGGATGATCTGTTTGTGGGTGCGGGTCATGGCTGCGATCCTCGGCATGGTGGGGGCGTTATTGTCGGCACGGGCAAAACACTGCGGGCATGCCCGGCGAAGTCAAATGCCGGCCGGTGACAACTGCATCGGTTGGCACTGTAATTGCTGGAACGATCATAGAGCTAAAGTGCGAACACCGTTCCGCGATAGTTTGTAACAGTCGCAAGACTTGCACGCCGGCCCGGGCGGATATGCGAATCCCCCCATCCCTTTCCTGATGCATATTCCCCGGGTCCAGGCGCAATTCGTCAGCATCCCCCTTAATCATCGCCAGACTCCATGCTACATTGCGGCCATGGCAAAGAAGCGGGCCGAAACCGGCCACACCCCCATGATGCAGCAGTATCTGAAGATCAAATCCGAGTATCCGGATTGCCTGCTCTTTTATCGCATGGGCGATTTTTACGAGATGTTTTTCGATGATGCGGTCGAGGCGTCAAAAATCCTCGATATCACGCTGACCAAGCGTGGAAAATCCGGCGGTGAGGATATTCCGATGGCCGGCGTGCCGTGGCATCAGGCCGAGGGGTATCTGGCCCGGCTGGTTGCGGCCGGCCGGCGCGTCGCTGTCTGTGAACAGATGGAGCCGCCGGACGGCTCCAAGGGGCCGGTGCGTCGCGAGGTCGTGCGCGTGGTTACGGCCGGCACGATTACCGAGTCCGAACTGCTCGATCAGGCCCGCTCGGCGCCGCTGGCGGCCTGCGTGCGCAGCGGCGATGCCTGGGGTATCGCGGCGGTCGATCTCTCCTGCGGCCACTGGCAGTTGCTCGAAGGCAGTGGCGAGTCGCTGCTGCAGGAGCAGTTGGCGATTCTGGCCCCGGCCGAGCTGCTGCTGATGCAGCGGGACGAGATCGATGCCGAGGCTGCGATTACCCGCCCCGGTGACTGGAGCTTTTCGCCCGCGGTGGCGCGCGAACAGCTGGAGCGGGAGTTCGGCGTATCCGACTGGCAGGCGCTGAATCTGGACGGCCACGACCAGGCCGCAGCGGCGGTCGGGGCAGTGCTGGTCTATCTGGGCCAGACGCAGAAGTGCGCGCTGGCGCATCTGTCGCTGCCGGTATTTGTCGAGCAGGGCGACGGCATGCGCATCGATATGCGTTCGCGCCGTAATCTGGAACTGTATGCGTCGCTGGCCGGCGATCCAAAGGACGGCATGATCGCCGTGCTCGATCAGACCTGTACGCCGATGGGGGCGCGCAAGCTGCGCAGCTGGGTGGATCGGCCGCTGACCGATCTAGAGCGTCTGCGCCTGCGTCAGGATGCGGTGCAGAGCCTGTTCGACGACAGCGAGACCATGCTCGCGCTGCGCAGCGAGCTCGGCGGCGTGCGCGATATGGAGCGCATGCTCACGCGTATCGTGCTGGGGCGCGCCGCGCCGCGCGATTTTCGCGGGCTGGCCGAGGCATTATCGGCCCTGCCGGGGCTGCGCGCGCTGATCGGCGACCGCTCCGGCTTGTTTGCGGCCATTCGCGATGCGCTGGACGGGCTGGATGCGCTGGCCGCGATGCTGGCCGGCGCGATTGTCGAGATGCCGCCGCAACATTTCCGAGATGGCGGTGTGATTGCGGCCGGCTATGATGCCGAGCTGGACCGGCTGCGCCGGCTGGCCGATGAGGCCGGTGACTGGCTGCGCGATTACGAGGTGCGCGAGCGCGAGCGTACCGGTCTGGCTAATCTGCGCGTCAAATACAACAAGGTATTCGGCTATTTTATCGAGATATCCAAGGCGCAGGCGAAGGATGCGCCGGTCGATTATGTGCGCAAGCAGACGCTGGTCAATGCCGAGCGTTTTATTACCGATGAGCTGCACAGCTTCGAGGCCGAGATCCTCGGCGCGCGCGATGCGGCGATGAGTCGCGAGGATGAGCTGGTCGAGGCGCTGCGCCTGCAGGTGGCCGCGCAGGCTGCGGCGATTCAGCAGGCGGCGCAGGCGGTGGCCCAGCTCGATGTGATCGCCTGCTTCGCCTGGCTGGCGGTCAACCAGCGCTATGTGCGCCCCGATGTGCACAACGGCCGCGCGCTGAGTATCAGCGGCGGCCGTCACCCGGTGGTTGAGCGGCATATGGCCGACGGCGCGGCATTTGTCGCCAACGATACCCATATGGATATGAAGTTGCGCCGCTTCATGCTGCTGACCGGCCCGAATATGGGCGGCAAGTCGACTTATATGCGTCAGGTGGCATGGATTGTCTGGCTGGCGCACACCGGCTGCTTCGTGCCGGCCGAGCAGGCCCGGGTGCCGCTGACCCGGCGGTTGTTCACGCGTGTCGGGGCCGGCGACGAACTGGCCAGCGGCCGTTCGACGTTCATGGTCGAGATGATGGAGACAGCGACGATCCTGAACCAGATGGAGCCGCGCTCGCTGGTGATCATCGATGAAATCGGTCGCGGTACCAGTACATGGGACGGGCTGGCCATCGCCTGGTCGGTCGCCGAGTGTTTGATCGGCGCGCAGGATGTGCTGACGCTGTTTGCGACCCACTATCATGAGCTGACCGAACTGCCGGATCAATATCCGGTCGCATTCAATGCATCGGTGACGGTACGCGAGTGGAACGGTTCGGTGATTTTCATGCATCAGGTCATCGAGGATGCAGCCGACCGCTCCTATGGCATCGCTGTCGCGCAGTTGGCCGGCCTGCCGCGTCCGGTCGTCAAGCGGGCGCGCGAACACCTGTTCCGGCTCGAGCACGGTTCGGAGCTGGCAGCAGAGAGCGGCAAGGCGCAGCTGGGGCTGTTTGCTGTGGCAGAAAAGCGACAGCAGCAGGAAGAACTGGAGCGTTTGCGCCGACTGCATGATAAATTGGCGGAGCTCAATGTGAACACGATGCGGCCGCTGGATGCGCTGACATGGCTCGATCAATTAAAACAAGAGGCTGATGAGATATGAAACAGAGAAAGCGATGGAATAACTATCTTCTGATGTTGGCCCTGGCGGCTGTGGCGGGCGGTTGCACCTGGGTGAAGCCGACAGCGGGCGCGCTGAATGTGCGCGTGGCCTATTTGAGTCAGGTGGAAAGCTGCAAACTGCTGGGCAGGACGACCGTGTCGGTGCTCGACAAGGTGCTGTTTGTTTCACGCAACGAGGAGGATATGGCCGATGAACTGGAGACGCTGGCGCGTAATGCAGCGGCGGAGATGCAGGGTGATTCGATTGTTGCGATGAGCAAGATTGTCGGCGGTGAGCAGGTGTTTGATGTCTATCGCTGCAAATAACGGCGCGCCGCGTGGCTGACAAGGCGCGTCTGGAGGCGATCTACCGTGAGATTGCCGATGCGTTTGATGCCGGCCGGAGCGGTGCGGAGCTGTCGGAGCTGATGTGTCGCAATGTCGATGCGCTGCTGCTGGCGCTATGGCGGGAACGCGCGCCGGCGGCGGCCGATTGCGTTGATCTGGTTGCGGTCGGCGGTTACGGGCGCGGGGAGCTGGCACCGCATTCGGACTGGGATCTCTGGTTCCTGGTGCCC
>CAYSMR010000155.1:0-4826 GCA_964432195.1 uncultured Zetaproteobacteria bacterium
GCCAGCCCCGAGCGGGGGCGGATCTGCGCCTCGTAATTATCCGGCAGGGCCATGGCAAAGCCGGTTTTGATCAGGGCACGCTGACCCGGCTCGATGACGATATCGGTATCGATTGCGGCGTGCAGATCGGCGCCGGCCGCATGGCTGGTGGCATAGAACGGCAGTTCGATGTCTTCGCCGTGCGGCAGGGGGCGGATTTGAACGACGGGTTGTACTGAGCTCATCTGGCTGACTCCGTAATATGTTTGATAATCGCTGCTGCGAATGCTGTTTTGTCATCTGCATCGATGCGCTGTTGCTTCTCTGCATCGATCCACCAGCCGCCGCCTGAGTCGCAGCCGATGTTACTGATGTCATTGGCGATGACCGCATCGACCCGTTTGCGGC
This sequence comes from uncultured Zetaproteobacteria bacterium, assembly GCA_964432195.1. GTDB lineage: Bacteria > Pseudomonadota > Zetaproteobacteria > Mariprofundales > Mariprofundaceae > Mariprofundus. Next base: position 388 of record CAYSMR010000155.1, read on the forward strand.
GCAGTTTGGCGCGGGCGTGCTCGAGGTGGTCGCTGCTCTCGGCCGCGAAGGCAATCACGCGGGTCGGACGCTCGCGCATTGCGGCGATGCGGGCGACGATATCCGGGTTGGCGACCAGTTCGACCCGGATCGAGTCGCGATCGCCGCGTTTGAGTTTGCCGGCATGCGGCCGGGCAAAGCGGTAGTCGCTGACTGCGGCTGTGGCGATGAACACTTTCGCGCCGGCTGCGGCCCGTTCGCAGGCATCCAGCATCTGTTCGGCCGATTCGACATGGCTGCGGCGAACTGCGGGGAGCGTATCCGGCGTGCCTGGGCCGGCGACCAGGTCGACGCAGGCGCCGGCCATCGCGGCCTGATCGGCCAGCGTCGCGCCGAGCCTGCCGCTGGCGCGGTTGGTCAGGATGCGCACATCGTCCCACGCCTCTCTCGTCGGACCGGCATTGATGACCCAGCGCTGCCCGGCCAGCGCCTGCGTATCGATCAGCCGGCGCAGCGCAGGCGTCAGCAGCGGCTGCAATGCCGCGACGATGGCATCGGGCTGAGCCAGCCGGCCGGGCCCCGATTCGCCGCAGGCCAGCTCGCCGCTCTCCGGGCCGACCATATGTATGCCGCGCTCGCTCAGTATGGCGCTGTTGCGACGGGTCGCATCGGAGGCCCACATCGACGCATTCATGGCCGGGGCCAGCAGGACCGGCGCTTCACAGACCTGCATGATGGTCGTCAGCAGGTCATCGGCGATTCCGTGCGCGAGGCGGGCCAGCAGGCCGGCCGTGGCCGGCGCGATGATGACCGCGTCGACCTGCCTGGCCAGCGCGATATGGCCCATTTCGCGCTCGGCCGTCAGATCGAACAGCTGCGTATGAACCGGATTACCGGTCAGCGCCTCAAAGGTCAGCGGCGTGACGAATTCGCAGGCCGCCGCGGTCATCACGCAGCGCACATCGGCCCCGGCCCTGACCAGCATGCGGGCTAGTTCGGCGACCCTGTAGACGGCGATGCCGCCGCCGATGCCGATCAGGATGCGTTTGCCGGCCAGCATGATTTACGACTGCAGCTCCTTCAGCGTCGCCAGCACGGTGGTGACATGATCCTTGACCCGCACTTTGCGCCAGGCGTAGGCGATATCGCCCTCTGGATTGATAATGAAGGTCGAGCGCTCCACGCCCATATACTCCTTGCCGTAGTTCTTCTTCAGCTGAATCACGTCGAAGGCCTTGCAGAGCAGCTCATCCGGATCGGAGATCAGCGGGAAGTTCAGCCCCTGCTTCTCGGTGAAGCGGGCGTGCGATTTGACCGAATCGCGGCTGACGCCGATAACGACGGCGTCGGCGGTGCTGAAATCGGGCAGCGCATCGCGGAATTCGCACGACTCGGTCGTGCAGCCGGGCGTGCTGTCCTTCGGGTAGAAGTAGAGGATCACCCACCGCCCCTTCAGGTCGGCCAGCTTCAGCCGCCCCTCCGGCCAGGTCTCCAGCTCGATATCTGCAGGGGCCGGCTCGCCGGGATTGATCTTGTAATCGCTCATAACTGTTACCTCGCGTACGGTTTCGTGTTTGGTCGGGATCGCGTTCAGGCGTGCAGGGATGCACTTTTCTCGGTATTCCCTAGTCTTGGCCGAAACCGTAGCGCAAGGGGCTATCGAATGCAGCAAGAAACCAGTCAAACCAGCAGCCGGATCAGCATTAAGCCGAAAACGGTGCTGCTGGCCGAGCCGCGCGGCTTCTGCGCCGGCGTGGACCGGGCCATTGAGATCGTCGAGCGGGCGTTGCAGGTCTATGGCGAGCCGGTCTATGTGCGTCACGAAATCGTGCACAACCGCTTTGTCGTCGAGGATCTGCGCGCCAAGGGCGCGGTATTCGTCAACGAAGTGGACGATGCGCCCGACGGCGCCGTGCTGATCTTTTCGGCCCACGGTGTCAGCAAGGCCGTGCGGGAGGCCGGCAACCGGCGCAATCTGCGCGTGATCGATGCGACCTGTCCACTGGTGACCAAGGTGCACCTGGAGCTGCTGCGCCACTATCAGCGCGGCGATCAGGTGATTCTGATCGGTCATGCCGGCCACCCGGAGGTGGTCGGTACGATGGGTCAGGCCCCCGAAGGAGCGGTGCTGCTGGTCTCCGAACCGGACGATGTCGACCGCTTGCCGGTGAAGGATCCGGACAGGCTGGCCTATGTCACCCAGACGACGCTGAGCGTCGATGACACGCGCGATGTGATCGAGGCGCTCAACCGCCGTTTCCCCAATATATCAGCGCCCAAGCGCGAGGATATCTGTTATGCGACCAGCAACCGTCAGGAGGCGGTCAAAGCGCTGGCCGTACGCTGCGATATCGTGCTGGTGATCGGCTCGAAGAACTCGTCAAACTCGAACCGGCTGCGCGAAGTAGCCGAGCGCGCCGGCGCGCAGGCTCATCTGATCGACGGCCCGGACGATATCTGCAGCGACTGGTTTGCAGCCGGAGCGACGGTCGGCATCACAGCCGGCGCATCGGCGCCGGAGGTATTGGTCGAGCAGGTCGCCGACTGGCTGCGCGCTCATGGCTTTGCGAGCATAGAGACGTTGACGGTGAAAGAGGAGCATGTCTCTTTCTCCCTGCCCGAGGCGCTGCGCTGAGAAAAGCCTGATTTCCCGGCTGCATTGCGCTGCGCGGAAATACGGGGATAAGTTCCGCCTTACGTGTCGAAATGTCTGTCGGCCAGCAGGCGCAGGCCGGTCAGCGTCAGATGGGGTAGGTGATGGTCGATCAGCGGCAGGTCATCGATCAGCAGCGGAATCAGGCCGCCGGTGGCGATCAGCGGCGCGCTCTCGTAGCCGGGTTGCCGGCGCAGGCGCGCGATCAGGCCGGTGATGGCATCGACGGCGGCCCAGTAACTGCCGGCCTGGATGCTGCTGACCGTATCGCGGCCGATCAGCGTGTCGGTCCGCTGAATCGACACTTCAGGGAGCTTGGCGGCGCGCTTGCACAGCGCCTCCAGCGCCATCTCCACGCCGGGCAGGATCAGGCCGCCGGCATAGCGTCCTTGCGGCGATACGATATCGAAGGTCGTCGCAGTGCCGCAGTCCAGCACGATGGCCGGCGCGCCGAACTGCTCGCGCGCGGCAATCGCGTTGACGATGCGGTCGGCGCCGACCTCGCGGGGATTCTTGTAATCGACGGCCATGCCCGTCCTCACGTTGCCGTCGCCGACAAAGGCGGGACGCTGCCCGCAGATGCGCTGGCAGGCATCGGCCAGCGGCGCATCCAGATGCGGCACGACGCTGGCAACCATAATGCCGCGCACCCGGCTGGCCGGCTGGCCGGACTGCTCGAACATGCCGTGCAGTTGCCAGGCCAATTCGTCGGCTGTCAGCTGGCGCTCGCTGGAGAGGCGCCAGTGGGTGATCAGCTGCTCGCCGTCGAACAGCCCGAATACCATCTGGGTATTGCCGATATCGGCCACCAGCAGTCGCTCTCTCATTGTCTGCCCGGTTGAATGCGCTGCCCTCACAGCAGCTCCAGATCGCCGGCGATGATCCGGCGCATGCCGCCGGCGGTTTCCAGCAGCAGCGCGCCGTCATCATCGAGCGCGCGCGCGATGCCGCGGATATAGCTGCCGCCGTCATGTACGCTGACTTCGGCGCCGGAGGCGGCATGGGCCTGCCACCAGGCGTGGCGCACCGGTGCGAAACCCTCGTCCAGATAGATCGCATACCACTGATCCAGCGATTGCAGAATGGCTGCGGCCAGCGCGCTCTTGCATGGCTGGATTGCGCTGATCGAGGCTAGATCGGTAGCCGGTTTGCTGATGTCGGCTGGCCAGCCGCCGCGCGGGGCGGCCAGGTTGATGCCGAAACCGAGCACGACGGCATGCACGCGCCCCGGTTCGGCGCGCATTTCGGTCAGGATGCCGGCCAGTTTGGCGCCGTTGTGCAGCAGATCGTTGGGCCATTTGATACGGATCTCCGGGCAGTGGCGCGCCAGCGCCTGCTGCAGCGCGACGGCGGTCAGCAGCGAGAGCTGCGGCACCTGTTCGGGCGGCAGCGCGGGGCGCAGCAGCGCGCTGGCGGCCAGCGATTCGGGCATCGTATGCCAGGTGCGCCCGAGCCGGCCTCTGGCGCGACTCTGCCGGTTGGCGAAGATGACCAGCCCTTCGTCGGCGCCGGCTTCGGCCCGGGCCATGACATCCTGATTGGTCGAGCCGGTCTCATCGAGCACGATGATCCGGGAGCCGATGCGGCTGCTCTCCAGCTGCGCCTGAATCAGGCCGGCGCTGAAGGCATCCGACTGCAGCCTGTACCCCTTGCCGGCGCAGGCTTCGATGCGCAGACCCTGTTTTTTGAGCGCCTGGATGTGTTTCCAGATGCCGGCGCGCGATAGCCCGAGCTCTCCGGCCAGCGCATCACCCGACACCGGCGCGCTGCTGGTGCCGAGCCGGGTCAGGATATGTTCGCGGACCCG
>CAYSMR010000156.1:0-4800 GCA_964432195.1 uncultured Zetaproteobacteria bacterium
ATACGCGGGTGCAGGTGTTTACGCTGCACGGCGGCGTCGAGCAGGACCGGCAGGTCGCGCGCTTGCAGGATGGCATCGACGTGCTGATTGCGACGCCGGGTCGGATATTCGACCTGATCAATCAGCAGCATATCCGGCTGGCAGGCGTCTCGACGCTGGTGCTCGATGAGGCCGACCACATGCTCGACCTCGGCTTTATCGAGGATATCCGATATATCAAAAAGATGCTCAGGCATCGCCATCAGACGCTCTTCTTCTCGGCGACAATCAATGACGAGATCAGGAAGCTGGCCTATTCGCAGGTCAAAAGCGCTGCGATCCGCATCCAGGTGTCGCCGAAGGATCGGATTTCGAAGAATATATCCCACTATGTGATGTTCGTGGAACAGGATGACAAGCGTTTTTTTCTGCAGCGCTTTCTGCAGGAGCACCCCGAGGGCAAGGCGATCGTGTTTGTGCGCACGCGAGTGCGCGCCGAGCGGGTTGTCAGGGCGCTGGCGCGGGTCGGCATCGATGCGGTCAGCATCCACGGCGACAAGGATCAGGGCGAGCGCTGCGCGGCGATGCAGTCGTTTCGCGCAGGCGAGCAGCGGATATTGATCGCGACCGATGTCAGCGCGCGCGGCATCGATGTGCCGGATGTGGCCTGGGTGATCAATTACGATTTGCCGGAGAAGCCCGAAAACTATGTGCACCGGGTCGGCCGCACCGGTCGCGGCGACAACAGGGGCGAGGCGTATTCATTCTGCAGTCCCGAAGAGCGGCCGCTGCTGGAGGCGATCGAGGCGTTTATCGGCCGGCCGGTCGTAGAGATCGGAATCGGAAAAAAAACCTATGCCGATATCGCGGCGACGCCGCAGAGTTTGGATGCGCTGGTGGCCGAGCATGAGGCGTGGCTGAACGGTGCGGGCCGGAAGAGAAAAAAACGGACGAAAAAACAGCGGCAGGGGTGAAATCGTGACAGATACGGTAGAGGGAATGTTGACGGCGCGGCAGGCGCGGGTGCTGGGATCTCTGATGGAGAAGCAGATGACCACGCCGAACTATTATCCGCTGACGCTGAAGGCGCTGACCGCGGCATGCAATCAGAAGAGCAGCCGCGCGCCGGTGATGAACCTGAGCGAGAGCGAGGTCGGCGGGGTGGTCAACGAACTGCGCGCCGAAGGGCTGGTGACGGCGCGCATGGACGGGCGGGCGGATCGATTCGAACAGCATCTGTCGCGCAAGCTCGGGCTGACGACAGCCGAGCGCGCCGTGCTCTGCGTGCTGCTGCTGCGCGGCGCGCTGACGCTCAACGAGATCCGCACCTGTACCGGGCGCATGGTCAGCTTCGATAGCGCTGATGCGCTGGAGCAGCTGCTGGCGGCGATGGGCGAGCGTGAACAGCCGCTCCTGCAGCGTATGCCGCGCGCGCCCGGTCAGCGCGAGGATCGTTATGTCCAGCTGCTCTGCGGCCGGCCGGCCGCTGCGAACGGTGACGGGGACGCATCATCACCGGCCGGCGGAGATGCCGCCCGCCTGGCGCAGCTGGAGCAGGATCTGGCCGAGCTGAGGGCCGAAGTCCGCCGCCTGCGGGCGTTGGTCGAATCCGAACCGGGTCGGTGAGCCCGAGCGGATATGGGCAGGTTCAGGATGATGTCGATGGAGCTTATGCCGGCGGCGCGTCACCCCGGCGCGGATAGTCTCTTCCGGATCGTCAGCGCTTTCCGGAAGTTTGGGGCAACCGACTCTCAGTAGCTGCTGGCCATGTCGAAATTGTCGTAATCGATCGGTTCCGGTTCGTAGGGAACATCCATCAGGTAGGCAATATCGGACAGGGCGATGTGCGGGTTTAGCTGGGCAACCGAGCGCATGACCTTGCGCATATCCAGATCGGTATCTGCTGTGGCATCTTGGAACATATTCTTCTCCTCTCTCTGTGTCGATGGCGGCAACGTATGCGTTCTCTATGACAGAGGCATGTCACTGTTATGACATGATGATGACATGCATGATTCGGCTGCAGCAGCGGCATTGTTAGCTGTTTTTTGCATGACATTGCGGCTGAAACGGCTACAGTGTGATTTCTGCCCACCTTCAGAATGATCCGGGCAGGCCACCCGCCATCTGCATCGCTTTTCGTCGTCCGCCGCATCGCTGCGCGGGCGGTAGGGCATCCATGACAAGGAGAGAGCGTTGAGCACGAACACGACCGATTCACTGGAAAGCAGCGACTATTATCTGAACCGCGATCTGAGCATGCTGGAGTTCAACCGGCGCGTGTTCGAGATGGCCTGCGACGCAAATCTGCCGTTGCTGGAGCGTTTGCGCTTTCTCTGTATCTATACGTCGAATATGGATGAGTATTTCGAGGTGCGCGTGGCGATCCAGAAACACCGGCTGGCGATGGGTTCGCTCGGCACCGCAGCCGACGGTCTGACTGCTACCGATATTCTGATTCGGGTGCGCGAGCGCGTGCTGGCGCTGGTTGAGGAGCAGTATCGCCTGCTCAACGACGAGCTGCTGCCGGCGCTGCACCGGGAGGGGATCCGCATCCTGCGCCGGCCGGACTGGAACGAGGCGCAGGCGGACTGGATACGCAAGTTTTTCCGGCGCGAACTGCTGCCGGTGCTGACGCCGATCGGGCTGGATCTGTCGCACCCGTTTCCGCGCATCCTGAACAAGATCCTCAATTTCATTATCGAACTGGAGGGCAAGGATGCATTCGGCCGCGAGGCCAAATATGCGATTGTGCAGGCGCCGCGTTCGCTGGCGCGCGTGATCCGGCTACCGGCCGAGATCGCCGATTCGGAGCACTGCTTCGTGTTCCTCTCATCGATCATCCATGCCCATGTCGGCGATTTTTTTCCCGGTATGAGCGTCAAGGCCTGCCACCAGTTCCGCATCAGCCGCAACAGTGAACTGATTGTCGATGAGGAGGAAGTCGAGGACCTGAAGCAGGCGGTTGCCGGCGAGCTGCTGGAGCGCCGTTTCAGCCAGCCGGTGCGGCTGGAGGTCTCGAACAAGTGTCCGGAGCGGCTCTACCGCTTCCTGCTGCATCAGTTCGGACTGCAGGAGAACGACCTCTATCGTGTTGACGGACCGGTCAATCTTTATCGACTGGCGGCCGTTTATGACAGCGTCGATCGTCTGGATCTGAAATTTCCGCCGTTTGAACCGGGCATTCCGGCGCGGCTGCAGGTCGAGGATCAGGATATGTTCGGCATCATCCGCCAGGGCGATGTGCTGCTGCATCACCCGTATCAGAGTTTTACGCCGGTTGTCGAGTTGATCAATCAGGCGGCGGCCGATCCAAGCGTGCTGGTCATCAAACAGACGATGTACCGCGTCGTACCCGACTCGCCGATGGTTGATGCGCTGGTTCGTGCTGCGCGCGCTAACAAGGAGGTCGTCGCTGTAATCGAGCTGATGGCCCGCTTCAACGAGGAGGAGAATATTGCACTGGCCAGCCGCCTGTCGGCGGCCGGCGTGCAGGTGGTTTACGGCGTTGTCGGTTACAAGACCCACGGCAAGATGCTGATGATCGTGCGCCGCGAAGGGAAACGGCTGCGTCGCTATGTGCACCTTGGCACCGGCAATTATCATACGTTTACCAGCCGCTTCTATACCGATTTCGGTCTGCTCAGCTGCGATCCGGAGTTGGGTGAGGATGTGCACAAGCTGTTCCAGCAGCTGACCGGTCTGGGGCGCGCCAGCCGGCTCAAGGCGATGCTGGCCGGTCCGTTTACGCTGCATAAAGGCTTGATTGAGCGCATCGAGCGCGAGGCTGAGCTGGCCCGCGCTGGCAAGCCGGCGCGCATCCGCGCCAAGATGAACGGACTGGAGGAGCCGGAGATTATCCGCGCCCTCTATCGCGCCTCGCAGGCCGGCGTCAAAATCGATCTGGTTGTGCGCGGCATCTGCTGTCTGCGTCCGGGCATTGCCGGGATATCGGAGAATATCCGGGTGCGCTCGGTGCTGGGGCGTTTTCTGGAGCATTCGCGCGTATTCTGTTTTGATAACGACGGCGACACCGAGCTGTTTTGCGCCAGCGCCGACTGGATGGGGCGCAATCTGCTGCGCCGTGTCGAGGCCTGTTTCCCGATCCGCGATCCGGCCCTGCGCCGAGATGTGATCGCGCAGGGCCTGACCCCCTATCTGGCCGATAATGCCGCGACCTGGCAGCTGAAGGCCGATGGCAGCTACCAGCGACTGAAGCCGCGCGGACAGGAGAAGAGCGCCCAGCTGATGCTGATGCAGAAGCTCGGCCGGCTGCTGCAGCCGAGCGGGGAGCAGTCATGAGTCCGACCAACACAGCGATGAATCACGCGCCGTTGCGCATCGTGTTTGCCGGCACACCCGGTTTTTCCGTGCCCTGCCTGGAGGCGCTGCTTGAGGCTGACGGCATTGATGTCGTCGGCGTCGTCACGCAGCCGGATCGTCGCTCCGGCCGTGGCATGAAGCTGACGCCGTCGCCGGTCAAACAGGCGGCGCTGGCGGCCGGTATTGATGTGATCACGCCGCAGCGCTTGCGCGGCGACGATGACGAGGCCGACGAGGCGCTGGCATGGTTGCGCGACAAACAGGCCGATATGCTGGTCGTGGTCGCATTCGGCATGATTCTGCCGCCATCGTGGCTGCAGGGCGTGCGCATCGCGCCGGTGAATGTGCATGCGTCGCTGCTGCCGCGCTGGCGCGGTGCTGCGCCGATCGAGCGCAGTCTGCTGGCCGGCGATGCCGAGACCGGCGTCTGCATTATGCAGATGGAGGAGGGGCTCGATACCGGCGGCGTCTACGCCTACCGCCGGCTGCCGATTACGG
>CAYSMR010000157.1:0-4740 GCA_964432195.1 uncultured Zetaproteobacteria bacterium
GTCTCCGGATCCGGAGGATGGAGAGGCTCGCAACGAGCGTTCTCCTGCCCGGTCGACCGGGCGGTGACGATCCGGCGGATCCCGCGGTGCAGGCCGCGCGAAGAGACCAGCTCCGGCAGCTCGAGAGCGCGCTCGAGGAGCTTCCCCCCGACTACCGAACCGTCATCCGGTTCCGGGAGATCGAGGGCCTGTCCTTCGCCGATGGGGCGGATCGTATGGGTCGTCCGGCCTGTGCGGCGGCGCAGATGCTCCGTGCGCGAGCCGCCGCGCCCCCCCCCCCCCCCCCCCACTGTTCCCCACATTGCACAGGTCAAGGGGGGGTATAGGAAATGACTGTGTTTGATTGCGTCGTCGGGGAGTAGGTGGGCAAAAGTGGGGTTGACAAGGGTGGTTGTGTGGCCACTATTGGGGTTTAGTGGGGAATCGTGGGTAAATATGCCACGCCCCCCGATCGGGAGAGGGCTGGCGCGAATGTTTCAGGGTGAGTTCAGCAATAACATGGATGACAAGGGACGCGTCAGCATCCCCGCCGCCTTCCGTGATGTGTTGAAAAACTGCCATGCCGAGAATCAGCTGATCATCACCCGCACGCCGCACTATCGTTGTCTTGTGGCCTATCCGAAGCGTGAGTGGAACCGCCTGCTCAAGCGCATCGCGGCCAAGCAGCCGAGCAAGGCGCTGCGCGCCTACAAGCATATCGTTATCAGTTCTGCGCAGGAGTATGTGCCTGACCGCCAAGGCCGGGTCCTCCTCTCCCCGGCCCTGCGCGAGTATGCATCGCTGTCGCGCAGCGTGCAGTTTGCCGGCGACGGCGATACGTTTGAAATCTGGGATCGGGACAGCTGGAGTCGGCAGCTCGAGGAGGATCTGCTGCTGGCTCAGGATCCGGATCTGGGTCTCTGATGTGGCGATCGATCCGAAACAATACCCCGGCCATATCCCGGTACTCCGAGATGTGTTTGTTGATGCCCTCTTCTCCGACCCGGACGGCTGCTATGTCGACTGCACCTTCGGACGCGGCGGCCACAGCCAGGCGCTGCTTGAGCGGCTCTCCGAAAACGGGCGCCTGCTTGCCCTCGACCGCGATCCTGAGGCTGTTGCGGCGGGAGAGGTGCTGGCGCAGCGGGATGTCCGCTTTACGATCCGCCACTGTGATTTCGCTCAGCTCGGCGAGGCGCTCGAACGCGAGGGCTGGGATCAGGTGACCGGCATTGGTTTCGACCTCGGGGTTTCTTCACCGCAGGTGGACAATGCAGCACGCGGCTTTTCATTCCGGAGCGACGGGCCGCTGGATATGCGCATGGACACCGAGCATGGCGAACCGCTGAGTGCGCTGCTGGCGCGGGTCTCCGGGCGGGAGCTGACCGGCGTGCTGCGCAGCTTCGGCGACGAGCGCTATGCCCGCCGCATTGCTGCGGCGATCTTGCGCGCGCGTGACGCCGGAACCCTGAATACAACCGCCGATCTCGAAAATATCTGTTTTCATGCCGTGCCGAAGCAGGCCCGCTTCGGTTCGACGCATCCGGCCACGCGCACGTTTCAGGCCCTGCGCATCTGGGTCAATGGCGAGATGGATCAGATCGATGTCGGCATCCGCGCGGCGATGGCGCATCTGCGCCCGGGCGGCAAGCTGGCGGTGATTTCGTTTCACTCCGGCGAGGATCGCCGCATTCGCGATCTGATCGAGGCAGAGGTGCATGCCTGCGTCTGTCCGCCGCAGATGCCGGTCTGCATGTGCGGCCGGCAGCCGAGCATGCGCTGGCTGCAGAAGAAGCCGCTGCGCGCTGATGCCGACGAGCTGGCGGTTAATCCGCGCAGTCGTTCGTCGATGCTGCGCGTGGCGCAGCGCCTGAGCGCGGATGAGGCGGCGAAGTTGGCCGGTTACAGCGGTCTTTCCGGTCGGGGGCGCGGCTGATGCGCGGCTGGCTGAAACTGTGGATGCTGATGCCGCTGACGCTGGCTGTGCTGGCCGGCGCGCAGATCTGGCTGTCGCATCTGCGCAATGAACTGTCGCTGGAGACGCAGCGACTGGATCGCGAGCAGAAGCAGGTGCGTCAGGAGTCGAGCAAGCTGCGGCTGGAGGTGGCCAGCCTGAGCCGGCCGGAACGGCTGCGTGAATATGCGACGACGACGCTGGGCATGGCGCCGCCGAAGCCGATGCAGGTGGTTCACCCGTGAAGCGGGACGAACAGCTGTTTGTGCGCCGCCGCATCGAAGCGCTGGCCGGGCTGCTGCTGCTCGGGCTGGTACTGTTGCTGGTGCGAGCAGTCGATCTGCAGTGGCTGCAGGCCGATGAGCTGAGCGCAAAGGCCGAGAAGCAGCGCTATCGCGAATATACGATGATGGCACCGCGCGGCCCGATTCTCGATCAGCAGGGGCGCACGCTGGCCGAGAGCGTTGAGGTTCCGTCGATTGCGGCGATGGCTGACGAGGTGCCGGCCGAGCGCGTTGTCGAGCTGGCGCGGGCGCTGGGGCTGTCGACGAAAACGGTGAAGCGCAAGCTGCGTCGCCGCAAGGGATTTGTCTGGCTGGCGCGGCAGGTGCCGCCGTCGGTGGCGGAGCAGGTGATGGTGCTGCAGATTCCGGGCGTGCGTCAGGAGCAGGAGTGGCGCCGCTATCAGCCGCTTGGTCCGCAGACCGGCCATTTGCTCGGCTTTGTCGGCGTGGACGGCCGCGGTCTGGAGGGTATCGAGCGCACCTGGAATGCGGTGCTGACCGGTGAGCCGGGCGTGCGTCAGGTGCGCCGCGATGCGCGCGGCCATTCGCTGCCGGATAGCAGCTGGATTCGCAAGCCGGTGCCGGGCAAGGCCCTGCGACTGACGATCGATGCGACAATCCAGAGCATCGCTTATGCAGCGCTGGCCGAGGGCGTGCGCGAACAGCGTGCGAAGGGCGGCTCGGTGGTGGTGATGCGGCCGGGCGACGGCGCCATTCTGGCGATGGCCAACTGGCCGGGCTTCAATCCGAACAACTATCGCCGCTTCCATCCGGGCGAATGGCGCAATCGAGCCATTACCGATGTATTCGAGCCGGGCTCGACGATGAAACCGTTCACGATCGCCGCGGCGCTCAATACCGGTCGCTGGCAGCCGGATTCGCGGATCTTCTGTGAAAACGGCTCGATGCGGGTGGCCGATTATACGATCCATGACGATCACAAGGCCGGCTGGCTCGATATCACCGGCGTGCTGGTGCACTCGAGCAATATCGGCTCGGCCAAGCTGGCGATGGATATCGGTGCGCGCCCGCTGTACGAGACATTGAAACAGGTCGGCTTCGGCCGGCGCAGCGGCACCGGTTTGAGCGGGGAGTCGCCTGGCATTGTACTGCCCCCCGATCGCTGGGGGCCCGTCGAAACAGCCAACATCGCATTCGGGCAGGGTATTGCTGTCACGCCGTTGCAACTTGCAACGGCATTTTCCGTATTGGCCAATGACGGCGTCTACATGCCGCCGGCCCTGTTTGCCGAGCAGCTCGGCCGGCATGCGCCGCAGCGCGTGATCCGGGCATCGATCGCCCGTCAGGTGGTGCGCATGATGGAGCAGGCGACCGGCGAGGACGGCACAGGCCACAAGGCGGTGCCGGTCGGCTACCGCGTGGCCGGCAAGACCGGCACCGCCCAGAAGCCGAACCGGCGCGGCGGCTACAGCAAGGGCAGATACAATGCGGTATTCGCAGGTCTCGCGCCGGCCGATGATCCGCAGCTGGTGATTGTCGTTGTTGTCGATGAGCCGAAAAAGAACATCTATGGCGGCCAGGTGGCCGCGCCGGTGTTCCGTCGCATTGCCGAATCGGCGCTGCCCTATCTGGGCGTCTCGGCCCGCGATGCGGGCGGTAAGGATGCGGCGGCCGGCTGGCATACGATGCCGATCAGCGCGGAGCCGGCGGATGCGAATGCGGTGGCCGGCATGTCGATGCGCGAGGTGCGCCGCTTTGCGGCCGCGCGCGGCCTGCGTCTGCATGTGCACGGATCCGGCTGGGTGCGGCGGTTGCAGCCGGCTGATGTCGGGGAGCTGGAGGCCGGAGATATGCTGGAGGTGTGGTTAGGTGAGTAATTCGGCCCAGACCCGCGCGACCGAACTGGCGCAGGGCTTTTCGCTGCTGGAGCTGAGTCATCGACTCGGCCGGCTGGAGCTGCCGGCCGGCTGCGATGATGTCTGTCTGACCGGCGTCTGTGATGACTCCCGTTTTGCGCGCCCGGGGTATGCGCTGCTCTGTCTGCCGCGCAGCGGCGAACAGGCGGGGGCCTATGCGGCGGTCGCGCAGCAGAACGGGGCGGCGGCGATTATCAGCGTCGGCGTTGAGCCCGAAACGGATCTGCCGCATCTGCATCTGAACGGCATCGATGAGGCCGGTCAGCTGCTGCGCCGGATATTCCGCACCGAAGGAGCGCACAGTCACTATTACGGCATCACCGGCACCGACGGCAAGACCAGCATCGCGTGGATGCTGCGCGAGGCGCTGGCCCGTTATCAGCAGCGGCCGGTCTGGAGCTGCGGCACGCTGGGCTGGATGAGGAGTCCGGACGATATCCGCGATATCGGCAATACGACGCCGTCGCTGCTGACGATGCATGCGATGCTGGCCGCAGCCTACCTGGAGGGGGCGCATGCGGTGGTCTGCGAGATCTCGTCGCACGGTATCGCGCAGGGGCGCATTGCCGGCATCGATTTCAATACGGCGATCTGGACCAATATGGGCCACGACCACCTGCAGGATCATGGCGGCTATGCGGCCTAT
>CAYSMR010000158.1:0-4727 GCA_964432195.1 uncultured Zetaproteobacteria bacterium
CCTGTTGGCTGACCTGGAAGCCGACCTTCATCATCCGCCGGGTGAATGCATCATCGGGAAACGCGGACCAGACCGTCAGCACGCCGCCCGGAGTCAGCGCCTGGTAGGCTGCATTCAATCCGCGCAGGCCGTAGAGCGAATCATTGTCACCGCAGGTGAATGCATCCGGTCCGTTGTCAACATCGAGCATAATCGCATCATAGCCGCCGCGCTGCTCGCGCATGATTTTGCCGACATCCTGCTCCAGCACCGTGACGCGTGGATCATCGAGCGGGAAGCCGGAAACGATGCCCAGATATTCGCGATTCCAGCGTACGACGGCCGGCATCAGTTCGGCGACCCGGATCACTGCATCGGGGCGGCAGCGGGCGAGCGCAGCCGCCAGCGTGAAGCCCATGCCGAGGCCGCCGACCAGCAGGCGCGCGCCGGGGCGATCGGCAATCACATCGCAGGCCAGTTCGGCCAGCGCGTCTTCGGAGTGGTGGCTGCGGCTGTTCATCAGCTCGCCGGTCTTCTCGACCCGGATCGAGAAATCGACGCCGCGCTGATAGAGCTTCAGCGTGGCGCCGTGTTCGGTGGTGCTGTCGAGCAGTCGGAACGGAATCATCCGGCAACGATAACTGCTGCCGCGCCGCGCTGCACGCGGCGGCTAACCGGACTGCTGCCGGGAATGCGATAACTGTTGTCGGCAGGAGCGTCAATCAGCCTCTGCCTGAGCGGCGTAAACGGCGCATGACCATGCGGTGGTAGAGCCATGCCAGGGCCGGACGAATCAACGGCAGTCCGATCAGCCGGGCGAGCATGCGCAGCTTAGGCGCGCGTCGCATCAACACGATATAGGCGTCGATTTCACTGACAATACGGCCGCTGCTGTCGCGCAGATGCAGCTCGGTCAGCGCCAGCTGCGGATCGATGCCGAGGGCGCGCAGTTCATCATCGCGGCCCGTGATATCGAGCCAACAGACTTCATCGCGATGGTCACCGGCCATCTGTTCATAGCGCTGCCGGTCCCGCACGCAGCGCGGACATGCGCCGTCGTAATATACCGTGATGTTCTGCGCTGGGTGCTGCTCTGGCTGATTCATGCATATGTCCTGCTGCTCCGATGATCTGTCGGCATCGAAAAATGGCGCACATTGCGAGTATGCGCGCGGCGCGGAAAAAGTGCAAGCCGGTGCCGCAAGGGAAGATGCCGCGATTGCAATCTGCTATAATCATCATGCCATGGAGGTGATGCTCATGAGAATCGGCGTGCCCCGCGAAATCAAGAATCATGAACACCGGGTGGCGCTCACGCCGGCCGGAGTGGCGGCGCTCGTTGCTGCAGGCCACAGCGTCACGATCCAGAGCGGTGCAGGTGTGGACAGCGGCTTTGACGACGATGCCTATATCAGTGCCGGCGCACAGATCCCGGCATCGTCGGATGCGGTCTGGGACTGCGATCTCATTGTCAAGGTCAAGGAGCCGCTGGTTTGTGAATATGCATACCTGCGTCCGCAGCTGATACTGTTTACGTTTCTTCATCTGGCAGCGGTGCCGGAGCTGGCGCGTGAACTGATGGTGCGCCGGGTCTGCGCGATTGGCTATGAAACGGTACAGCGGGATGACGGCTCACTGCCGATTCTGGCTCCGATGTCGCAGGTGGCCGGACGCATGGCGGCCCAGCTGGCGGTGCATTTTCTGCAGCGGGAGAACGGTACGCTCTGTGCCGGTAGCGGCCGTCTGCCAGGTGGCATTGCCGGCTGCGCGCCGGCGCGCGCGCTGATCTTCGGCGCCGGCAATGTCGGCCTGCATGCGGCGACGGCGCTGGCCGGGCTCGGGGCTGAGGTTACACTGCTGGAGGCCAACCGGGCGCGTATTGAAGTCGTTCGGTCCGTGCTGCATGAGCGCATTGATATCCATCATTTTTCCGCCGCAGGCATGCGCCGGCTGTTGCCGGAGAGTGATATCCTGATCGGCGCGGCGCTGGTACCAGGCCAGCATGCGCCCGGCCTGCTGCAGCGGCGCGATCTGCACCGCATGCGGCCCGGCAGCGTGTTTATCGATGTTTCGATCGATCAGGGCGGCATCAGCGAAAGCAGTCGTCCGACCAGCTATGACGAGCCGGTCTATGTCGAGGAGGGGGTGATCCACTGCTGTCTGCCGAACCTGCCGGGCGCGGTGCCGCTAACCAGTACGGCAGCGCTGACGCAGGCCAGCCTGCCTTATGTGCGGATGCTGGCTGATGACGGCGTGGACGGAGCGATAGCTCGGGACAGTGCGCTGGCGCGCGGTATCAACATCCGGGGCGGACGGATTGTGCATGACGCTGTGGCTGCGGCGCTGGCGGCCCATGGATTGTCCTGAGCGGGGAGTCGCTGCTCGGTTAGGGGGATGCTGATTAAAGGCATCCTGTCTGTAATCAGGCCGGAAAGGCAAAAGCGCGGTTTTACCTTTCCTTACCCATCAGCCGCTGACGCTCCTGATGGGGCAGGCCATCCATGGCCTGCGCGGAAGCGCTGACAATCAGCGCTTCCTTAGTCGATTTCCTGTTTCAGCAGATCGGCAATGCTGTTCAGAATTGACAGCAGCCCCGATGGCACGCTCTTGTGACAGAGCAGGGCGGTATAGATCACCGTTTCACCAACTACAGTTTCGTGAGTGATCAGGATGCGCCCCTTTTTCAGAATCACGCCGTTGCAGATCGGCTCGCCGAAACCGCCGCACAGCGCCATGCGTCGTGTCGTCTCCATAACCATCGGCGAGTAGAGGGCGAACTCCTCGCCCTCCGGCGCATCGCCGACCTGGGCAATCAGTTCGCCCTCGCCGTTGATAACGATAATGCAGAGCATGTTATGCTGCTGTCTGATCCGTTCGAGTTGATCCGTAATAGAAATAGCGAGCCTCCCACATTACTGCCTTGGCTGCATTATCTGCCGGCGAGGGTGAAATTCAAGTATTTGGGGGCTGTTTGCTCAGAGCAGGCATCATGGCTGGATGCTGGTGACGTGATATTTTTGTAGCGGCGCCGGCACATACCAGTGCTCGCTGTTGTAACCGATGCCGGCCGGGGCCGGTTTGACGCCATGAATACGCTTATGCATGACCGGCAGCGAGTAGGGAGCGAACAGAAAGACCATCGGCAGGTCCTTATGAATTTCCGTCTGCATGATGTCGTACTGCTGTTTGCGGAAGTCGCGGTCGAAGCTGCGCCGCGCCGCCACCAGCGCGGCATCAACCCGGGGGTTGCTGTAGGAGAGGAAATTGAATTGCCGAGGGCCGGTCTGGGAGGAGTGCCAGATCGTGAATTGATCCGGATCGGGTGAGAGCGACCAGCCCAGAATAACGGCGTCGAACTGGCGCTTGTTGATGAAGTTTTCGATAAACGCGGACCATTCGACCAGCCGGATGCGGACGTCGATGCCGATCTGCTTCAGCCGGTGCTGAATGATTGTCGCGGCATCGGCGCGCTGCTTGTTGCCGTTGTTGGTCAGGATCGTGAATGAGAGCGGCGCTCCATCTTTGTCGAGGAAGCCGTCGCCATCACTGTCTATCCAGCCTGAACTGGTCAGTAGTTGTTTCGATTTTTCAGTATCATAGGGGCGTGGCTTCAGTTTTTTATTTACCCAGAACGTGCCCGGTTTGTAGGGCGTGGCGATTGTTTCTCCGAGCCCCAGCTGCACGCCGTCGAGGATCTCCTGACGGTTGATTGCATAGGCGATCGCTTCGCGCACGCGCAGGTCGTCAAACGGTTTGCGTTTCAGGTTGAAGCCGAGGTAAGTGTAGACGAAATCGAGATATTTATAGCGCTTGTAGTTGGCTTTGAGCAGCGGTTTGGTATCGAAGAGACGCTGATACTGTACCGGCGTCAGTCCGACCGAATCGAGCCGGCCGGCCGAGAGCTCGAGAAACTGGGTGGCACGGTCGGGAATGATCCGGGTCAGCCGCTCGCTGATCCAGACCGGGCCGTCGAAATAGTCCGGATTGGCGCGCATCAGGATCGACTGCTGCGATTGCCAGTCGGCCAGCCGGTAGGGGCCGATGGTCGCTTTCGGATGGCGCGACAGATCGGTGTGCATGATATCGACGCCTTTGAACACATGCTGCGGCAGGATCGCCAGCGAGCTCCAGGATGCGAGAGCGGGGGAGAACGGTTCGCGATAGTGGACGACAAAATGGCGCGCATCGGGGGTCTCGAAGCCGGAGACCAGCGCATAATCGGCCTTGTAGGCGCTCTGGGTATGCTCATCCTGAATCAGTTTCAACGTGAATGCGCAGTCGGCTGATGTGAACGGCGTGCCGTCGCTCCAGGCAAGTTCCGGGCGTAGCGTGAAGGTAATTGTTCTGTTGTCGGCCGAGACCTGCCACGATTCGGCCAGTTGGCCGGTCAGGTCGAGGTTTTTGTCATACTTGAGCAGTGACAGATAGAGCTGTCCGGCAATGGCATGGCTGGAGGCGTCGCCGGCAATCATTGGAATCAGGTTGCTTGCATCGCCGATGCTTGCATCAACCAGACGGTCGCCGCGGGCCGGAATATCGGGCACATCGGTGAGCGGCCGGGTCGTCGGCTGCGCTTCCTGCGCAGGGCAGCCGGCCAGCAGCAGCGCGCAGCAGATCAGGCCGGTTTTCAGTATGCGAGGGTTCAGCTCGAGCGCCCCTTGGCATATACCCATAAACGATCGCCGGCGCGAATGGTTCGCTTGATTGAGATTCGGTTGGCGCGGGCAATCGCGCGCGGTGTCGTGCCG
>CAYSMR010000159.1:0-4722 GCA_964432195.1 uncultured Zetaproteobacteria bacterium
ACAAACGCTGCGCAAACGCCTACCCTTCTACACACGCTCCTGGAAGAGCTGATTTGTTCAGAACTTTTGCCGGAGCGAACAAATGTTTGCCAGAAAGGCAATTCATCAGCAGCGCCCTAACTACAACAGGATGCCCGCCATGGATCATACAACACCCACCATTCTTGTCGTCGATGATGAAGCGATTATCCGCAACATTCTGGCCAAGCTGATCCACACGCTGGGCTACAGCATGCTGCAGGCCGCCAACAGCACCCAGGCCGTCAGCATGATCCGCCAGCACAAACCCGATCTGGTACTGCTCGATATCGTCATGCCGGGTGTGGACAGCATGGAGGTACTCAGAACCGTGCGCGGCGATGCCGACCTGTCCCATACCGCAATCATCCTGATCTCGGCCATCAATGATCTGGAAACGGTATCTGCCTATATTCAGGCCGGCGCCGATGATTTCCTGCCCAAGCCGTTCAACAGCGCGCTGCTGGGACTGAAGATCCGCAATGCGCTGGAGCGCGCTGCGATCGCGCGCCGGCTGCAGTCGGCTTTGCAGGCGCGCGATGTCTTCTGCCAGCAGCTCTCGCACGATCTGAACAACAGCCTGACCGGCATTATGATGAGCGCGGAACTGATTCTGATGGAGCAGGCATCGTCCTCCACCGAGCAGCATGTCCGGGAGATCATCGCCGCCACCGAACAGCTCAGCGCCACCATCCGGAAACAGCGCGACGCGACCAGCGAAAACAGCGACAACAGTTCGTAGCACAGGAGCGACAGCTGCGGCAGTATGCGCTGCCCTATGAGTGCCCCTATGAATGCAAGCGTCGACAATAAGGCGCAGACAGCGCCGCCGCTGAACGGACTGGCATGGCAACTGGCCGAACTGGCGCGCAGCGATGCGCTGCATGTCTGGATCTGCCCGGATCTGCGCAGTTACCGCCAGCTGGCCGAAGAAACCGCATTTTTCCTGCAGGATCAGCCCGAGCGACTGTGGCGTTTCCCGGCCTGGGAAGTGCTGCCGTATGACCGCGTATCGCCCCACCACAGCGTTGTCGGCGAACGCTTCGCGACGCTCGGCCGGCTGCTGCACACCCCTGCCCCGACCGGGCTGCTGCTGACCGCGTTGCCGGCATGGCTACAGCGCATCGCGCCGCCCGAAGCTGTCGCAGCCCACGTCTGGCAACTGAAAACAGGCATGCCGCTCGATATCGCCGCGCTGAAAACGCGCCTCAGCGAGGCAGGCATGATTGCCGCCGAACGGGTGCTGGCGCCGGGCGAATTCGCAGCCCGCGGCGGACTGTTCGATATCTGGCCGGCTACCGAGGATGCGCCGCTGCGCATCGACCTGTTCGGAGACGATATAGAGTCGATTCGCCGTTTCGACCCCGAAACCCAGCGCTCGACCGATTATCTCGATGCATTCACATCGGTGCCGGTACGCGAGGTCATTCTCGATCATGCCGGCCGCAATACGTTTATCGCCGCCTTCCGCGCCCGTTTTCCGCAGCTGCGTAAGCACCCGATCCTGACCTCGGTGCAGGCCGGCCGGCCGCATCCGGGCATCGAGGCGCTATTGCCGCTGGCCTATACGCAGACGGCGCGACTGCACGATTACCTGCCTGATGCGTACCGGATTCACGCCGATCGCGATATCGAGACGCGCAGACAGGCATTTGCCGAACAGGTCCGGGGGCAGTTCGAGATGGTACGCGCCGGCAGCGAGCCGAGCATCAGCCCGCAGGAGCTGTTCGCCGTTGAAACGCCGGTGCAGGCTCGCGCGCTGCCGAAAACGCGCATCGAGCCGGCCCCGGCGCTAAGCGACTTCAATGATCGCGCCCATCCGGTACAGGCGCTGCGCACGGCACTGAAGAAGCGACTGGCCAATGGCTGGCAGATCTGTCTGGTCGCGCACGGCCTCGGCCAGCAGGAGCGCATGCTCGAGGCCTGCGCTGGGCTCGGCGAGATCGACGTGCGCGACAGGCTTGCGGACTGCGCCGGCGTGCCGCTGAGCAGCACGATCGGTTATCTCGACAGCGGCTTCGCGATCCCGACCGAAAAACATCTGCTGCTAACCGGCCGCGAACTGCTCGGCCAGCACCTGCCGCGCAAGCGCAGCCGCGGCGCGACCGTGCTGCGCGCCGATATCTTCACATCGCTGGCCGAACTGAATCCGGGCGATCCGGTCGTGCACGAGGATCACGGCGTCGGCCGCTACCAGGGGCTGGAGAGCATCGGCGACGGAGATGAGATCGCCGACTTCATCAAGATCGAATATGCCGGCCAGGCGCATATTTTTGTGCCGGTCGAGGAGCTGGCGCGCCTGCACCGGTATACCGGCGACGAATCGCCGCAGCTGAACAAGCTCGGCTCGGAAAAGTGGAAACGCACGCGCGAACGGGTCAAACGCGATCTTCTGGCCATGGCGCATGAACTGATCGACGTGGAGGCTGCGCGCAGCAGCCGCAGCCGTCCGGGCTGCCGCATCGAGGGAGCGCTGCTGCAGGCCTATGAGGAGTTCGCGGCCCGCTTCCCGTTTGAGGAGACCGACGATCAGGCCGAGGCCATTGACGCGGTGCTGCGCGATCTGGCCGGTGACATGCCGATGGACCGGGTCATCTGCGGCGATGTCGGCTTCGGCAAAACCGAGGTCGCGATGCGCGCCGCCTTTATCGTTGCCGAATCGGGCCGTCAGGTCGCCATCCTGGCCCCGACGACCGTGCTCGCCAACCAGCACTACGCCAGCTTTTGCGAACGCTTTGCCGGCACCAGCCTGCAGATCGAGCTGATCTCGCGGCTGCAGGGCAAACGCGAGAGCGACCGTATCCAGCGCAGTCTGGCCGGCGGTGAAACCCGCATCATCGTCGGCACCCACCGCCTGCTCTCCGAGCAGTTCGAATTCGCCGATCTGGGACTGGTCATCGTCGATGAGGAGCAGCGCTTCGGCGTCAAACACAAACAGAAACTGAAGGCGCTGCACAGCAGCGTCGATCTGCTGACGCTGACCGCAACGCCGATCCCGCGCACCCTGCATCAGACGCTGGCCGGACTGCGCACAGTCTCGATTATCAGCACGCCGCCGGCCGAGCGCGAGGCGATCCGCACCATGGTCTGCAGTTTCGATGCCCACCTCGCCGCCGAGGCGATCCGGCGCGAACTCTATCGCGGTGGTCAGGTCTACTATCTGCACAACCATGTCAAAAGCATCGAACGCATCGCGACGCGGCTGCGCGAAGATGTGCCGGAGGCCGAAATCGGTATCGCGCACGGCCAGATGAGTCCGGCCGAACTAGATCGTCAGATGATGGCGTTCTACGAGGGGCGACTGCATATTCTGGTCTGCACGACGATTGTCGAATCGGGGCTGGACGTACCCAATGCCAACACCCTGATCGTCGAGCGCGCCGACCTGCTCGGCCTCTCCCAGCTGCACCAGATCCGGGGCCGGGTCGGACGCAGCCATCGCCAGGCCTACGCCTATCTGTTCACCCCCGATGCGCGCGCGATGACCAGTGATGCGCGCGAACGGCTGCAGGCGATCGCCGAGCACAGCGAGCTGGGCGCGGGCTTCCTGCTGGCCCGTCAGGATATGGAGATCCGCGGCGCCGGCAATCTGCTCGGGGCCGAACAGAGCGGCCGCATCGAGGAGATCGGACTGGACATGTATATGGATATGCTGGCGGTTGCCGTTGCCGAGGCGCGCGGCGAACGCGTCCAGCCGCAGCGGCCGGTTGAGGTGCATCCGGGCGTCAATGCGATCCTGCCGCCGGATTATGTACCGCAGGCCGGCGAGCGGCTGAATCTCTACCGCCGCATCTCGCGAGCCGCCGACGATGCCCAGATTACGCTGCTGTTCGAGGAGATGACCGACCGCTTCGGCCGCATGCCGGACGAGGCACGATATTGTCTGGAGCAGCAACGCATCCGCTGGCGCGCCGCCGCAATCGGACTGGCCGCCGTGCGCGACTGCGGCGACGGCATGCGTTTCCAGTTCACGCCCGAATCGCGCATCGATCCGGCCAGCCTGCTGATGCGCATGCAGCGCGAACCGAACCGTTTCCGCCTCACCCCGGACGGCAACCTGATCCTGCTGCACAGCTCGACCGGAAAACGTAATCAGCTCTCCGGCTGCATCGCTTTCCTCGACGAACTGCTCAGCAGCTGATCTCAGGTCAAATTCGCCATCGCAACCGAAGCTTATACGCAGATGCCGGCAGCAGCGATCGCGTACATAGAGAGATGCTGATTTATTGCCATCCTGGCAAGCATCAGTTCGCCATCCGTGGCCTGCTCCGAAACGCCGAACTGATCAACGCTTCCACACAGGTGCGGATCCGAACCCTGAAACCCGAAATAGATAATGCCTCGCTGCAGCCCCGGTGAAAAGCTTTTGATTTTTCGCCGGAGTTGGCAGCATGGCGAGCATGATTCACCGCCCTACCCTCTCCAGACCCGGCCTGCTGTTCATGGATATGGACTCCACGCTGATCCAGTGCGAATGCATCGACGAGATCGCCGCCTTTCTCGGCATCAAGGCGCAGATATCGGAGATCACCGAACGCGCCATGCGCGGCGAACTCGATTTCGCTGCCTCGCTCACCGAACGCGTACAACTGCTCGCCGGCCTCGATGCAACCGTGCTCGACCGAGTCTATGACGAGTGTATCGAACTGACCAACGGCGCGGAGACGCTGATCGCAACACTGAAGCAGCACGGCTGGAAGATCG